>NZ_JBNGOX010000020.1:0-90524 GCF_050589785.1 Carboxylicivirga caseinilyticus
GAATCAATATATTATTATGAAAAACAAAGAGGCTAATCGGTAAAGATTAACCTCATATATTTTCCTTTTTAAGTATTACTTCTGAAATCGCCTATCAACAGTTATAAGAATCTGTAAATAAAACACTTGTTAATGTCTTATAACTGATTATTCATTATTATGAATATATTTCCTTTTTAGCCGATTTCAATGTATTAATGATCAAAGATGTAATCGTCATCGGCCCTACTCCACCCGGAACAGGTGTTATAAATGAACATTTAGGAGCTACTTCATCAAACAGCACATCTCCTTTTAAACGCCAACCCGACTTTGTTTCGGTTGATGGAACTCGAGTGGTGCCTACATCAATTACCACAGCTCCTTCTTTTACCATTTCGCCTTTAACAAAACCAGGTGATCCAATAGCGGCAACAATAATATCAGCCTGTAAACACAATTCTTTCAGGTTCTTAGTACGGCTATGGGCAACGGTTACAGTTGCATCTCCCGGATATCCTTTTTGTGAAAGAAGTACACTCATCGGACGACCCACAATATTGCTACGACCGATAACAACCACATTCTTACCGGATGTTTCAATTTCATATCGTTTCAACAACTCCATAATTCCTTGCGGAGTAGCCGATATAAATGCAGGCATACCAATGGTCATGCGTCCTACGTTAACAGGGTGAAATCCATCTACGTCTTTACGGGGATCGATGGCTTCTGTAACTTTCTCCTCTGATATATGCTTAGGTAAAGGTAGTTGAACGATAAATCCGTCAATATCCGCATCATTGTTTAATTCATGCACTTTAGCCAGTAATTCTTCTTCAGTAACATCGTCTTCATAACGAATTAAGCTTGAATTGAAACCCACTTCTTCACAGGCTTTCATTTTACCGGCTACATAGGACTCGCTTCCTCCATCATGCCCAACCAAAATGGCTGCCAGGTGAGGTTTTTTAACTCCTGAAGCAATCAATTGTTTTACTTCTTCAGCAATTTCTTCACGAATCTTTTTGGATGTTAATTTTCCGTCTATTAACTGCATGGCATTGATTTTACGGTTTATGTAATAAAAAAAGAAGCACAATTGTGCTTCTTTTGTAAATCTTCTTAATTATTTGCGTCGCCCCATTGGCATCTTACCCATCATTTTACTCATTTTATTACCCGTGGTCATCATCTTCATTACCTTTCGGGTATCATCAAATTGCTTAATGAGTCGATTCACTTCCTGAATGGATGTTCCACTACCGGCTGCAATTCTTTTTTTACGACTTCCGTCGATAACACTTGGTTGTTCTCTCTCTAATGGAGTCATCGAACGAATGATGGCTTCAATACCTTTAAAAGCATCATCATCAATATCTACATTCTTAAGCATTTTACCCATTCCAGGAATCATACCTGCCAAATCTTTCAGGTTACCCATTTTTTTGATTTGCTGGATTTGCTTAAGGAAGTCATCAAAGTTAAATTGGTTCTTGGCAATTTTCTTTTGAAGCTTACGGGCTTCTTCTTCATCGAATTGTTCCTGAGCACGCTCAACAAGTGAAACGATATCACCCATACCCAAAATACGGTCGGCCATACGACTTGGGTGGAAAACATCCAATGCTTCCATTTTCTCGCCGGTACCCACATATTTTATAGGCTTGTCAACAACGCTACGAATTGATAAAGCAGCACCACCCCGTGTATCACCATCTAATTTGGTAAGAACAACCCCGTCAAAATCCAGACGATCGTTAAATTCCTTTGCAGTGTTAACAGCATCCTGACCCGTCATGGAGTCAACCACGAAAAGGATTTCATCAGGATTGGTTGCTTTTTTAACAGCTGCAATCTCGTTCATCATCTCCTCATCAATGGCCAAACGACCAGCGGTATCGATGATTACTACATCATGAGCACCTTTCTTAGCTTCTTTAATACCATCGGTAGCCAGTTTAACCGGATCTTTACAACCTTCTTCGGTATATACCTTTGCACCAATCTGCTCACCTAAAACCTGCAACTGGTTGATCGCCGCAGGACGGTAAACGTCACCCGCAACCAACAAAGGATTCTTACCTTTTTTGGTTTTAAGTAAGTTTGCCAGTTTACCTGTAAAAGTTGTTTTACCAGATCCTTGCAGACCAGCAATAAGAATAATGGCAGGATTACCTTTCAGGTTAATATCTACCTGATTACCTCCCATTAAAACAGCTAACTCGTCATGAACCAGCTTAACCATCATTTCACCAGGCTTAACGGCTGAAAGCACGTTTTGGCCCATGGCTTTATCTTTAACGGTTTCGGTAAACTGTTTGGCTGTTTTATAGTTAACGTCGGCATCAAGCAGCGCTCGACGGATATCTTTTAATGTCTCTGCAATATTCAGTTCGGTGATTTTGTTTTCACCTTTCAGAAGTTTAAACGACTTTTCAAGCCTTTCACTAAGATTCTCAAACATTCCTGTTAATCATTTAAAATGTGCTGCAAAATTAAAAATAATTGTTACCCTTTAAAACAAAAAAAAGGCCTAAACTTCTAAAAATATAAATTCTTAGAAATCAGGCCTCGAAAAATGTACAAACTATATGATGTTAATTATGGTATAGTGAATAAATTCAGTTAGTTATAATTTGTTTAGCTGGTTCGAAAACTGAAAGGGCAACTTTTAAATGTTTTTCAATTTCTTCCGTTGATGCCGATGGTATTTGAGGAAAAAACTCCTGATGTTTTACTTCCATCCCACAAAATTCAAAAATTTCACCTCCCTGAATTTTTCTAAAAGCTTCAATTAAACCTTTTTCTTCATACTCTTCTACGGTATTACCCATTGATGTATACAAATACACCTTTTTATTGGTTAGCAAGCCTTCTATCCCATTTTTTCCAGCTTTATAAGCAAAGCCATAGGCAAAAATTTTATCAATATAACCTTTTAAGATAGCTGGAAAACCGGCCCACCACAGTGGATATACCACGCTAATAATATCTGCTTCTTTAACCAGTGCTTGTTCTGAAAGAATATCTTCTTCAGTTTCTCCTTTTTTTAATTTTTCAAGATCAGAAGGCCAAAGTACAGGATCAAATTTCATTTCGTATAAGTCTCTGACTGTTGCTGACCATCCTCTCTTTTCACTTTCAGCTTTTAATGCATCCTTTAACTGAAAACTAAAACTTTTCTTTGATGGATGTGCATATATTATTAAGTGTTTCATTATTTTATCAAAACTAATTATTACAATTCAACAGTATCAGGTATTTCAATTACTGTTTAAGTAAAGACCAACAAAGCCTGAAAAAGTTCGATCATCAGAAGTTAAAAGTGGTAAATAATTGTTGAATATCTAACTTATAAGGTGTTAAGGAGGTATTCTTTCTCTCTGTTATTAAGAAATCCAACAAAGTCCTGTTTGAAAAAATAAAGCTATTATCTTTGTTGACTGCCTTGGGCTGAACATATGTCGTAAAATTAAAAACGCAAAGATTTTATGGAGCAGTTGGTTGCTGTTATTACGGAAAAGAGAAATATTGGATTAACGCTTATCCCTTTTTTTGTAGAAATGGAGGACGACAATTATTTGTCGTTAATAGAACAAGCCACATCTGAGCATTTGACTGAAAATCGTTTTCCTTTTTCAGCATCGCAAAAAGAAACTGTAAAGCTGCTCAACACCATAAATGAGCAACATATTTTTAAACGATTCTCAAAACAGAAGACACAAAAACTCTTTTTTGATAATCTGGATGAAAAATATGCAGAAGAACATATAAGACCCTATATCGATAAAAAGATTGCACAGGCATTGGAGATTATAGCATTGGATAATACGCCGGTATATTATAAAAACCCTAAATATAGCAGGTTATACAAAGCTGACCGAATAAATATCAGCCCCATACACGACGAGGCTTTGTTCTCGTTTACTTTGGATAATACAGGGCTTAAATACACCCTGAAAATAAAAAAAGGGGATCAGTACTTTGGTTTAACCAATCGTGAAATACTGGAAGTAACCAACACTCCAGCAACCTTTTTAATAAATAATCAACTTTATCGTTTCGATAACATCGACAGTAAGAAATTCCGGCCGTTTATGCGGGTAAATCATGTACTGGTTCGACCACAAAGTGTTGAAACGTATATGAATACCTTTGTACAAACCAGTATTCGAAATCATGATGTGGAAGCCATTGGTTTTGATATAATGGATAAAAAGGTGGAGATGCGTCCTATTCTTGTACTGGAAAAGGATTTATCGCATAATCCTGTTCTTACTTTGAAATTCAAATACGATCAAAAGGAATATCTGGCCGGAACTAAATCGGAAGTATTTGTTGATTTGCATAAAAAAGCCGGGCATTATCATTTTACTCGATTCAAACGAAATAAAACGATTGAATCAGCAGTTATTGAAGCCCTTAAGAACATGGGACTACGAAATGTGAGTGAATCGCAGTACCTTCCAAAGGATATTTCTGCGGAACCGCAGGCAATGTTAAACCAACTGATCGAATGGATTAACCATCATTACGGTGACATTATTTCTAATAATATAATTCTGGTTCAAAACGGTTTTGAAGAAAGCTATTATACCGGAAAGGTTAAGCTGGAAGTAGCTTATACCGAAGATAATGACTGGTTCGATATTAATGCAGTTATTACGGTGGGCGAATTTAAAATACCATTTCATAAGATACGACAGCATATCTTAAGAGGAAAACGTGAATACCTCCTGCCGAATAAAGAGATTTTTATAATCCCCGAGGAATGGTTTGCCCGTTTTTCTGATCTGATGCATTTTGTGGAAGTAAAAGACAATAAATTGCTATTAGGCAAGATGCATTTTAACCTCTTGGATCAGGATAAGCTGACAGAAGTATCACCCGACTGGAAAAATAAAATTGGTCAGCTCATTAATGAAAGTAATGGTAGTTTGCTGGAAACTCCTGCCGGCTTAAATGCACAGTTGCGGCATTATCAGCAGGAAGGTTATACATGGATGCAACTATTGAATAATAATAACTTTGGAGGTATTCTGGCTGATGATATGGGATTGGGTAAGACAATACAAACCATTTCGTTGTTGCTTCAGCAGTATAATCATTCAGGTCAGGATGAAGTAAAAGAAAAACCTGAAGTACAGCTGGATCTCTTTGATAGTAACATCGTTGGATTTAATAAAAGTACTTTACCTGCATCATTAATTGTTATGCCTACTTCGCTGGTTCATAACTGGGCCAATGAAATTAGAAAGTTTGCACCACAACTAAAGGTTTATTTATATACAGGAACCAACCGTGTTAAAACCAAGGAAATAGGTAAGATTCTACGACATTATCATGTGGTTTTGAGTAGTTATGGTGTGGTAAGGAATGATATAGAATACCTGGGTAATTATCCGTTTCACTATGTTATTCTGGATGAAAGTCAGAATATTAAAAATCCGGGATCCAAGATTTACCAGGCTGTTTCTGAACTGAAATCAGCGTACCGTTTGGTGCTTACAGGTACCCCAATTGAAAATGCACTGGTTGATTTATGGGCACAAATGAACTTTGTAAATAAAGGATTACTGGGCAGTTTAAACTTCTTTAAAAACAATTTTGCAGGTCCTATTGAGAAAAAGCAGAATGAAGAAAAAGAAAAGAAATTACAACAGTTAATTACTCCGTTTATTTTGCGAAGGACAAAAGAAATGGTTGCCAAAGAGCTCCCTCCTGTCACAGAGCAGGTTTTACTGTGTGATATGACCGAGGATCAACAGAAATTCTACGACAGAGAGAAATCCGGTATTAGAAATGAATTACTGAAGGCTGTTGAGCAAACCGGAATTAATAAAAATGCAATCCTGGCACTTAAAGCTCTTACTAAATTACGCCAGATTGCCAACCACCCGGTATTGGTTGATGATACCTACAAAGGCAATTCAGGTAAATACCAGCAGATTTTTGAGAAGCTCGAGAATATTATCAAGGAAAAACATAAAGTGTTGATCTTTTCATCTTTTGTGAAAGATCTGGAACTTATCGAAAAGGATTTAAAAGCTCAACGATTGAGATATTCGAAATTGGTAGGTTCAACCCTCGATAGAAATAAGGCAGTGGAAGAATTTACCAAAAACGAAGACTGCAGAATCTTTCTGATATCGCTAAAAGCCGGTGGTGTTGGATTAAACCTGGTTGAAGCCGATTATGTTTTTGTACTTAATCCCTGGTGGAATCCTGCAGCTGAAGCTCAGGCAATCAACCGGGCCCATCGAATCGGACAGACAAAAAATGTGTTTGTATATAAATTTATTTCGGCCGATAGTATTGAAGAAAAGATTATGCGCCTGCAGGAGAAGAAAATGGAGCTGGCTGATACCTTCATCACCACCAATAATCCGTTAAAAGATATTAGTGATTCGGAGCTAAAAGAATTATTTGCATAGTTTTTGTAGCTTAGTGCCGTAAATTACTTAAAGGCTTTGTTAAAGGGAAAATTTATCTGAAAACATTAATCATATGAAAATATTTAGCACATTATTTCTGTCATTTCTACTTGTTGTTGGAATGCAGGCTCAGGAAGAAGATAGTACTGTACAGAAGCAAGTACGTAAAATGGGTTCTTTCGACCGGGTTAAGGCCAGTAAAGGTGTAAATGTTACCTTGATAGAAGGAGAAAAAGAATCGGTTGAAGTACATATTAAAAACGGTGAATTAAGCGATGTAATTACCGAATTGGAAAGCCGACAGTTGGTTGTTAAGATGAAAACCAAGATTTACAAAGGTGTGGCAGTACAAGTGTATGTAACGTACAAAACTATTCGTGAGGTTGAAACCGGATCAGGCGGTAGTATTGATGCTGAAAATACCATTTACGCTGATAAGCTTAAAATTAAGGCTGGTGCCGATTCAAGTATTGAACTGGATGTGGATGTAAATGCGGTGGAAGCTTCGGGTAATGCTGCCCGCATTGAATTATCGGGTGTTTGTAACGTGCAGGAAGTTAATATGGGTACCGGAGGTAAATACTACAGTTATCCATTAGACAGTAAAGAAGCCGTTGTTAAAGCAACATTGGGAAGCACCATTGAAATTACCGTTAAGGAAAAACTAAATGCTTCAACCAGTACCGGTGGATCGGTTACTTACAAAGGCGAACCGGCAAAAATAGAAATTAAAGGAAAAGTTCAGGAAGCTGAAGAATAAATCAGCTTCATTACAAACGAATTAGCAAAAAGGCACAAAGAAAGCTGTATTCAGCACTTGTATTATACAATGAAATTACCTTTCTTTGCACCGCATTTGAGCCAAGGGGCTTTAAAAATGCTAAAAATATTGGTTCCGTAGCTTATCCCGCCACGATAGCTATCGTGGGTATCGGGAGGATAGAGCATCACTGCTAAAATACAAATACCAATATTTCAAATATTAAGGTTCCGTAGCTTAATTGGATAGAGCACCTGGTTACGGCCCAGGAGGTTAGGGGTTCGAGTCCCTTCGGGATCACATTAAAACCAGTAAGTCAATGATTTACTGGTTTTTGTATTTTTAAGGTGTCAAACTTGGTGTCAAATCTTCATCTTCATCCTTATCATTTTTCTTTAGCTCTTGTATCCATTTACTCCACAATAAAATATTTTTCTTTCTTTTTTCTCTCTCCTCGTTGTCTGTAATTATTTTTCGTAATTTATTCTCAATATCTATAGAACTTGATTTAATAAAATCTAAATATTTTCCTTTATCTTCATCTTTCATCGTGTTAAATAAATCCAGCTCTAACTGTTTTTTCTTATTTTCTTCGGATTCTGTTTTATGCAATTCAAGCAAATAATTATTTAATGCTATGTTTTGAGTATCAATACTCTTATTTAACCATCTTAGATTGTCCAACCCATCTATGTTTGAATGATTTTTGAAGTATATATTCCTTAGAATGTTACGCTCAAAAACACTATCAACTTCATTTATTGAACTCTCACTAACACCTATGCCTAAAATAGATTTCCCATCTTCAAGGAAAGATGAAGTACTATACATATGAAAAAGTTTTATATTAGCTTCATCCATTAATTCGGCTTGTAAGTTTGCATGAGGACCAATTCTCTTTTTGCCCCGCGAATCAATTATAGTCCACCAGTCAGCTTTAGCATCATCAGTAATAAATATGACATTTTTCACATCTTCCTTGCTTGCCTTTTTAATGATTTGCTTCCAAAGAATTAAATCACCATATTTTCTTTGATATTTTATTCCACCATAACTAAATGTAGGCTTATCATTTTGGTCCTTTGAAGCATCCTTATATCCAGGTGGAATTTCATTTTTATATCTTTCTTCTCCATCTTTTTCAACTTCATCAATCCAAATTTGATCTGGTTTGTTTCCAACTTTATTTTCAAAAAGAATATCCAACTTTTCTCTAATTGAATCATGAGTTCTTACACAAGGTTGCTTTTCATCCCAATAAGTAAGTGATTTTTTATAATTGACTATTAATTTTTGAGTTTCTTTTTGAAACTTCACTGTGCTTTCATGAAGCTTTGGAAATTTACTCTTAAGATTTAATTGCTCAATATCAGAAGAAAATACCTTTTCAATTTTTGAAATATAATTGTTGACGGAAGAAAATATTGCCTTTTCATTTTTTATTACATCCAATCTTCTTCTCTGATATTCCAAACCAACATGATAAGGAATCCAAATTTGCTCAGTTATATTGTTAATAACTTGAAAAAAGTCTTCTCTTGTTTGTTCTGCATAACTATATAAGTTCAAGAAGATATTTGTGTCAAAAATGAACAATGTACATTCATCTTTCCATGCCTTTGCTAAATCATCTTGATTAGGTATATAATATCCATTAAAAAGATTTCTCATTGAATTTACATTAACTTATAAATTAAAAAGCTTACATCAAATCTACCATAAAATCTAATGATATCGATCAAACACATTATTATTTTAATTTCAATTTATTAACATATGAAATGACTTATCAAATAATTAATTGGAATTAAACAAAAACTCCCTTGCTAAAATTAACAAGGGAGCACATTTAAAAATTTTCAAAATCATCATATATTTATTGCACTTAGAGCAATACAAATAATATTCAACCTCATTATTTTTCTCCTTCAAAGACTTTTTGCTTTTCTTTTGGTAACATCCCCCTCCTATTAAAACTGAGCTATAAAATTTTTTTATTAAACAACTGATTGGGTTAATTGTAATATAAACAGCTATGTATTAACCAAACCTTATTTTACTGTAACCGAAATGAATATTAATGATTCTGATAAGAAAGTTGTAATTGTTGACGATCAAAATCTATTTGCCGAAGGAATCGCTAAAATTGTTAATGGCCTTGACAAGGTTAAAGTGATAGCAACCATTGATTCAGGTGAAAATATTACCTATCAATTATCTATTCTTCAACCGGATGTGCTCTTTCTTGATTTAAATCTACCTAAAAAAAACGGTCTCGAAATACTAAAAGAAATACGAGGTAAATTTCCGGATTTGATCATTGCTATCTTAACCATGTATGAAGATGCTTATTTGATTAAGAAAATAAGAGAACATAAAGCCAATGCCTTTCTGTCGAAGAGTGCTAGCATTGACGAAATTCAACAGGTAATTTTTTCAGGTAAGGAGGATCCGTTTTATATAAGTAAAAATATAAATGAAGCAACAAACAGTAGCTTCGAACTGGTTGAAGATCCTTTTTCCGTTTCGGTTCAAATAACCCAGCGTGAAAAAGAAATTATCAGACTTATTGTTGACGGAAAAAGTACAGAGGAGATTTCTGACATACTAATAATCAGCTCTGAAACGGTGAAATCACACCGAAAAAACATCTTTCGTAAACTAAATTTGAGTAAGGTAACCGAATTAATAAAATACGCCTATGAATACAAGCTTATTTAGGCTTTTATTAATTCCTATAATTCTATCGTTAATCAGTACAGGCTGCAGTACTGAAAATAACGACCAACCTTTAATGCCTGTAAATTTAACCGAAGAATTGAAGTCTGTATCTCTGAATGGACATTATCAGATATATTCTTCAATTCATGATCATTCGGTTTCAGAGATAGCTGATAGTTTCAATTGTACTTACTTGGGCAAACCCGGGTATAACGAATATCTGTGGATTTGTTTTACGATTAAAAACAGCACAAATAAAAACAATGTAATACTGGAGATTAATAATAATTATCTGCATAAATATGAGCTTTACCAATTAGTATCTGATAGTATTGGTTTATTGGCAAAAGGAGGAATTGCCTATCCGTTTCATTGGCGAAATATTGATAACAGGCGTTTTATTGAGAACCTCTCCATCGAAAGCGATTCTACTCGTTCGTATATTCTTAAAATAGATGATAGAGAAAGAGAAACCAGCCTGTCCTTAAGGGTATGGAACAAACAAGCTTTTAATAAAAATGAAGCCAAAGATCTGCTCTTTTACAACCTCTACTTTGGCGGACTGGTTTTTATTGCAATGTTTAGTTTGCTTATTGGACTGATATTAAGAATGAAAGCATTTTTTGCCTACAGCTTTTATACCTTAATAATGGTTTGGTTTATGTTCGATAATTTAGGTTTTGCCTATGAGTTTTTCTATCCCAACCAACCCTTTATAAAACGATTTCTGGATACGTCTTTGATAGCTCCTCTCCTATTCTCATTTGTTCATTTTGGTGCTACCTACTTTAAGATACCCGAAAAGCACCCTACTTTATTTAAACTTATAAAAGTCTATTATTGGTCTATTTTACTGTATCTTTTATTTTGGGTGATAAGTGGAGCGCAACTAACAATGCATTATTACTTATTAGCTAATTATACTTTTGTTTTTCTTACTTTTTCAATACAGATAAGCATTGTTGTTCTGGGTATAAAATATCAACGTATTAAAGCCTATTTTTTTATGTCGGCAGTATTTGTTCTTCTGGTCGGAGCCATATTATTTGCTCTCTCCTATGCCGGACATATTCCTTACGAATGGTTTCCGACCAACCCACTGTTAATAGGTTCTGTTATTGAGTTTGGTATCTTCTCTATTGCTTTGCTCTATGAGGTTCATCAAATTAACAAGACCAAAAACGATCTTTTAATTGCCAATGCCGAACACCAGAAAAACCTTTTGGCTGCTTATGTTGAAGGAACAGAAAAAGAACGTGCCCGTTTATCTGCCGAATTGCATGATAATGTTGGAAGCCGACTGGCCTTACTCAAGCATAAAATAAATAAAGCAGCAGACAACTCTGAGGTTACCGATGATCTTGATTCATTGTATAAAAATGTGCGCTCCATGTCGCATGAACTGTCACCTCATGAATTTGAGATTATTAATTTACACGAATACTTACAGAATTATTTAGATGATTTTGAGAAAAGCACATCAGTTAAGGTTATACCTTACTTTAAAGATTTACATCAAAATCTGAATCCTGAAATTACACACCAGGTATTCCGTATTATTCAGGAAGCCTTACTTAACATCCAAAAACATGCCGACGCAAGTTGCATTGAGATTCAATTAATAACTCACGATAACGAACTTATACTGACCATTGATGATAATGGTAAAGGTTTTGATCCTTATGCTGTGAATTCCAATAAATCAAACGGATTATTTAATATGAAGACGCGCGTTCAGGCATTGGATGGCACCTTCGAAATTTCATCCCAACCTAATAAAGGAACACATATTCTGGTTGCTATCCCTTTTAAAAAAAAATAACCATATTTTTTTCTTAAGTAATGCAATTTCCCCCTTTTGGGGGATTTACCTTCAATACTGTCAGCCATAATTTAGCTTCATAGTTTCTTCTAATTAAAATTTTAACTATGAAAAATTATAAGTTATTATTTGTATTACCATTATTGTTGGTAGGTATTAGTATTAATGCACAATGCTATTATTACATTGAACAAACATGCATTGGACAAAACTCTTCGGGTACTGAATTTAATGTGATTATTTCGCAAGTATATAAAGCAGAGTGCAATTTAGGCGAAATAGCATTTTATAAGCAATGGAAGGAAGCCATAGCGCTATCTAAATACTCTAAATACAAGAACCATGCGGGTGAGATTAAATATAGAATGTATAAAACAAAGGACGATGCTCTTAAGAAAAGAAGAGAGACAATGGTTTATCACAAAAAAAATGGCTACACAATTCGTGAGTTAAACTTTGCTTATTACCCATAATGTAAATGTACAATCTACTTCTTATGATTTTATGCCATGTGAAGACTCCCAACAAAAAGCTGTAAAAAAGACGTTCATTTATTATGACAGAGTACAAGAAAGGCCATAAGATAGTTGAAGTAAAACTCTAACACTACCCTTAAACTACGGATAACCAAACTAATAGTTTGAATTATATCCAATTTAAAATATTGTATATCAACATGTTTTAAAATTTAAACATCTTAATATTTATATAATTATTCACTTAAATTCGTAAGTTATGCCAATTAATTTAAAACAAGACACAATCGCACAACATTTGGATAATCTTAGAAACCCAAACATAAAAGAGGATTATACAATTGAAGGGCATGTAGATATTAGATCAATTGCGGGTGCTTCAGAGAATTGGCGATTAAACGATCTTATAATATTGGATGATTCCAAACTTATTATAGGACCAACTACTCTTAACATCATTATAGAAGGTATAATTAGCACTAACTCTCAGACCCCTGTTACTGCAATATTATCATATCCCAAAAATGATCGTAAGGCAGCAAATGGTAAAAATGGACTTCATGGATCAATTGGCGCAAGCGGTTCAAGTGATGGCAGCAGTGGGCAAAATGGAGTTCATGGTGAAGATGGAACAGATGGAGATAATGGTCTTGATGCTGGCGATGTCCTAATACAGTTAAGCAATCCGGTTAACTCAGAAATAAGGATTAACCTTGAGGCTCAGTCTGGTGGCAAAGGTGGTAGTGGAGGTAATGGAGGTGAAGGACATCGTGGGAGCAAAGCTGTTGATGGTATACCTTTTACATGTAAAAGAGGAGGAGGAAATGGTGGAAATGGAGGCAGAGGAGGAAATGGTGGAGCCGCCGGTCTTGGAGGAGACGCAGGAGATGGAGGCAAACTAATTGTAATTGGTCCACAAATAGAACACCAACCGTTATCTTCAATTTCTCTAGAAAGCCATCAAGCTGCAGCAAAAGGACAAAATGGAAATCAAGGGAATAAGGGTATTGGAGGTAGGCAAGGAGGAGGAGGCCATGGTAGTACATGGTGCAAAGGTGGTAAAGGTGGACGTAAGGGAGCTGATGGTTATGATGGAATTATAGAGAATGACACAAGACCTGAATTTGGGAGACCTCCTGTTATCAGTTACATCACAATTCCATTAAGAAATTATTAAGGTTAATTAATATTTACTAATAAATCGAAAGCTAGGTTAATAAACGCATTTCCTAGCTTTCCAATTGTGAGCACCAAAACACCTTTTATGGATCTGACCAAACTTCTTTTGAAGGATTGTTCTATACATTAGCTAGTGAGATAGCGATCTATTCAATTGTATTACTAGTAGTTAATATCTAACCAATAAAAAAATAGACATGAAACATATTATCATAATTCTTTTTGCAAGTTTTGTAAGCCATGTTGCTATTGGGCAAAACGCGAATGAGCCCACTTTTGAAGAGACCGTTGAATTCCTGCAAAAGCTTTTAAATAATGCACAAACACATAGGGTAGGTGAGAAGTTCCGTTATGAAGTTACCGATACCCAAATTGTAATATATGTGTATAATAGACTGGATGATGAAGATGAACTAAAAACCAGGGATTACATTAATTTGAATGAAATTGATTCTGTTGCTGCACCGGATGAAAGATCTCTTATGGTAATATATGGAATATATCCAACAAGCATTACAGAGGAAAGCATATATAATGACTGGAATAAAACTTCTGAATCTCTTTCTATCTTATATACGAAAAATATGGATGAAATTGACCGAATTTTTAAAGCACTGCAGCATCTTGCAAAATTAAGTAAACAGAAAAATAAGCCTCTGTTTTAAGATTTAGTTATTCACAACGGAACAATTTAACAAGATAAATATTGTTTCCTTTCATTACATTCAAGATTGATCATAGTTCACTGTTTTAGTTTGCCGGGATACCACTCTCTTAATTGGCAAAATATGAATGAATTTAATATAAATTGGGAACAAGAACGACCTAATCAACAACAGAGTGTTGATATTTGGGAGAAAACTATACTTAAACCATTTGATAATTGGTCCAATAATGCTGAAATATTAAAAGAAAAGATTGAATATACTCACATTAACGGAGGTATTCAATTACACAAATATAAGCTAACGAGCAATGAGCATTTCAACTGGTTTGCATATCGAAACAGGCTAAATAAAATTAATTTTGTTGAGAGAATAATAAGCCATAAAAATCTAAATAATTATAGAAATGATTTGGAAATAGAAGGCATTCCTGAAATTCAAATGATTAAATCTTGCACTGATATTTATGATCTATCAGGATTACTTGCAAGAATTTTGGGATACGGTGGTGCTTACAATAGAATAGATCCAAAGGAAGCATGGATAGTATCAAATAATTTTATTAAAAGTGAATTCGAGAATCGATTTGACGAAATACTGCAGTTCGTTTTTTCAATTAAGAATGCAAGATGGTTTTATAAAATAGTCTGGGACTATTCAATTCTATTATTTGATAAGAGAAATAACATTCTGACATTACTTGACATAACCGATACAGACTAAAGAAAAAACTACATATAGTAAGCTTGCAATAAAACAAAAGTTGCTAGTTGTGTTTGGTAAATCAATTCTATAGTGCGCAAAAAGTTATGTCGCCATGTTTGTTCGGTGTGTTAATACTTTTGATAAGTAATAGGCATATTATTGTTTAGTTTACTAGCAACTGATGTATTGGTAAGTATTTAATCATGAATTTAAATTGAAAACAAAAAACAGGACTCTCATTTTAACTTGCTCCGAAAGATGGTGGTATAAAAAAACGCGTAAGGCCTTTGAAGATTATGAAAATATAGATTTTACTTCTGTATTAGAAGTAAATTCTCGAGATCTTAGTCTTTATAAAAAAGTCATACTGGATGGTTCATTTGCTGATGAATGGAAAAATACTGATTTTGGCAGTTGCTTGACAGAAGAGCTTTCCAATATACTTGAACTCTATATTTTCAATGGAGGAATATTTATAATTAGTTTTGACTTGAATAGAGATTTATCTGATTTTTCAGGTTCTTTAATATTTGATAATAAAACAAGTAATTTCCCTTTTGATTATTCTGTACGAATTGGAGAATCAATGAAAAGTATACTTTGGAATCCTGCGATATCAAGCTCACTAAAATTACAAAAAATGCTCTTTACTGTGCCTATCCAAAGTAGATTGACCAATAGTTTGTATCTTAAAGATTATTCAAATAAATGGACTGTGTTTTGTAACGATAATAATGGTAGAGCTATTGGTTTGCACTGTCAATGCGGGAAAGGAAAGGCGTTGGTGTTATTAGACAATATATCACTGGTTACTAAAGATACTGATGGTTATGAATACAAGCTTTATCATCATGGTCATCAAATTCATAGGGAGTTTATAATTAGTTTTAAATAGAAAGTATCAAACACGATTCGAATTGAGTAATATATTACTATACTTCAATCAGAATCAATTGCTATTTTGATTAAATTCCTAGAATTAAAACTCCTTCATTTTCCAAACTGTTTTTCTTCCTTTTTTCAACCTTCTATCTAAAAATTTAAATATTTCCCCCTTTTGGGGGATTTACTCTGCCAGCGCAGACTTCTACTTTTGGTTAATTACTATAATTAATCATTAAACACTAGTTTTTTTCCATTTGTAACAATCAAAAATAGAAAATTATGAAATACATATTTACAGTTTTAATATTTGGATTCATTAGTAATTTAATTGCTCAGGAGTATACTATAAATTTTACAGCTGGTGGAGATGCCACTGCTATTGATGAAATAACTGCTACCAACTTAACAACTAACGAATCAATCACCGTCTCAGGCACTGAAGCTATTATTTTCAGAAGTATATCAACAAACATTGAAGGCACTTCAGCTTCAGACGCCTTAAGAATTGCATCCAACCCATTTAATGGCAGTACAACATTAACTTACAAATCAGATCGTAATCAGAGTGGCATAATTTCAATTAATAGTTTATCCGGTGAGGTTATACAATCAATAAGTGTATCTCTTAAATCTGGTGACAACCATTTTAGAATTGCTGCAAATAATCCCGGTGTTTATATTGTTTCTTTAATTACCGAAAATAGCCGGAAAAGTATTAAAGTAATACAGACGGGATCGGGTGTTGGGCAAATTACCTATGAAGGATCGACAAACAGTAATCAGAAGGTTTTAAAGTCGACGCAGGCTGAAAATGTATTAAATATTTCTTCAGAAGATATAGTTTCCATGAAAATCAGACAAGGCAACCTGGTTACAATATTAAATGACGTACCTGAAGCATCAAAAACCATTGATGTAGAACTTTACGAATGCAAAGATGGTGATAATAACACCTATCCCATTGTTCAGATTGGTAATCAATGGTGGATGGCAAAAAATTTAAAGACAACCACCTATTCAGATGGAACACCAATTGCCAATATTACCAGTGATAATAGCTGGGATAATCTTGATAACAGCAGTACTGCGAAGGCTTATTGTTTTTTTGATAATAATGCCGATTTAAACTATGGAGCTCTCTATACATATGGAGCAGCAGTGAATGGAGAATATCAGGTTGGTGATAATCTGGTTCAGGGTGCATGCCCTGTTGGTTGGCATGTCCCAAACGATGAAGAATGGAATGAAATGTTGACCTATTTAATAAATAATGGTTTTAATTATGATGGCTCAAGAAATGAGAATAAAGTGGCCAAGGCGTTGGCTTCCAATAGTGGATGGCAATCATACTATTATGAAGAAGGGTTCATCGGCATAGATTTATCGAAAAACAATAAAAGTGGATTTACGGCTTTGTCAGTCGGAGTTCGACATAAAGGTGAAGGATTTTCTGAGCCGGATGGTGCAACATGGTGGAGTTCTACAGAATCGGATAGCAATTATGCCTATAATTGGTATTTGTCATCAGATAGTTATGGATTAGGTACCGAAGATTCTCAAAAATCTCATGGCTTATCTGTTCGCTGTGTAAAAGATTAGCTTCAATAAGCATATATATAAATTAAGTAAGAGGCTGTTTGACAGCCTCTTACTTAAAAAAGTAATTAATTCAGAATAAAATGAAATAACTTATTTTAAATAAGGTGCCATAACTTGTTGCCATATTTTGTATCCTTTGGCATTCAGATGTAATTGATCAGCAATATAAATCCCCTCTTTAGGCATTCCTTCATCATTTAGTAAAGGAGTCCATACATCTACATAATCAACCTGTCTATTCTTAAGGGCATACCTTTCTCGTTTCTTACTTAGTCTTATCATTTCATCTTTCAAAGCCCATCGTTTAGGTGTAGGTTTTAATGAAAGAAACAAAAAATCAACATCAGGAAATTGCTTTAATGTCCATTTTACCAACTCTTTATCCTCTTTAAAAACCGATCTGGCCTTCTCTCCTGCCGTAATATCATTTCCTCCTACAAAAACAACTATTTGCTTTGGTTTATAAGGTAAAATCAGTCGTTCTTTAAAATATAACAAGTCACTCATCTGAGAACCTCCAAAACCTCTGTTAATAATATATTTATCAGGGAAATAATCGTTAACATCCTGCCACTTGGTAAAAGATGAGCTACCAATAAACAAAATTCCACCTTCGTTAGGATGATTTACCGAATCCATTTTTTCGAAAGCATCAATAGCCTTCCCGTACTTGACGTGGGGGTCATACTGGGCATTGAGTATAGTAGTGCACGAAAAAAGAAAAATAAGAGCTGAAACTAATTTTATGTATTTCATTATTCTATCGTTTTCAATCGTTTAAAATATTTGTTTAAAGGCTGTAAATTTTGATTGTCTGCGGCAGTTTTATCCATTGCTGAACCAATTGCTAATCCTAGTACCATTCCTATTGGAATACCTATACCCAAAAAAGCCATATTACTCAATGCCATTCCAAAAGACACACCCATAGGAACACCAAACACTGACATTCCTATAGCCATCCAGCGTATAAGATACAGGTTCTTTGGCACCAGCTTTAGCTCCTTCTCTACAAGTCTTATAATATAAATTTTAGATTTCAAAAGCTTCTTGCCCAAAGCATTATTTGATCCTGTAAAGGAATTTAATTCTTCTATTACGCTATTTATCTTTCCTACAATATCAGATGGAAGATCTTTTTTACTTAACTCCAGCAATAACTTTTTAAGGTAATTAAGTTTTTTGTGCAATCTATTATCAGAGTTTATATTATTTCTGATACTTAATTCTTTTAGTTCCATAGCTCGGGTTTAATAACGTACTAAAGATAAGAATTTAATTGATATATAGTATCTTATCAATACGAACATCATTTAATCCCTATGGTAAACAAATAAGTACTTTGAATTAGAACCTAAGCTTTTTGGTTATTGATAGTGTTTAAGGTTTTTAAGACTTTGTTGAAGATATTCCTGGGTTAATTCATCTGAGTCTTTGTATTTCATTCTTAATTCATTCAACTGTTGATGAAGATTTTCACGAACAGATAAATAATTTGCATCATTATATACATTCTTCATTTCCATTGGATCTTCCTGCAAATCATATAATTCCCATTCATCCACATCATAATAAAAATGTATTAGCTTGTACCGTTCAGTAGCAATACCATAATGACGTTTTACCATATGCCAACTTGGATATTCGTAATAATGATAGTAAAAGTTTTTACGCCAATCATTCGGGGTATTCCCTTTTAAAATGGGAACAAAGCTTTCACCCTGCATTTCTTCAGGCACCTCTAATCCTGCCATATCCAGAAATGTTTCACCAAAATCGAGATTAGAAACGATATCACTATTTTTTGAACCAGGTTTAGTTACTCCCGGCCATTTTACCAACAAGGGTGTGCGTAACGATTCTTCATACATAAAACGTTTATCAAACCAACCGTGCTCTCCTAAATAAAATCCCTGATCAGAAGAATAAACTACAATGGTATTTTCGTCTAAACCTTTTTCTTTAAGGTAATTCAGGATTTTCCCAACACTTTTATCGACACCTGCAATACATGCCAGATAATCCTGCATATAACGTTGATATTTAAAACGCACTAAATCATCACCCGTTAAGTTAGCCTCCTTATAATAATTTATAATTGGATCATATACTGCATCCCATGCTTTTTCCTGTTCTTCATTTAAGCGTGTTGTTGTGCCTAATTTTTCATTTTCAAACATCTTCAAATCCCGATCCATCCGCATGGTTACTGCAATAGTCATATCCTGTTCGTGGGCAGCACTTCCTCTCCCTTCATAAGTATCAAACATTGTTTCAGGTTCAGGGAAGTTTACATCTTTATACAGACTTAATTCATTTGGACCCGGTTCCCACTCGCGATGAGGAGCCTTATGTTGTACCATCAACATAAATGGCTGATCAGACTGACTGGCATTATTTAAAAAATCAATGGCTTTATCCGTTATAATTTCAGTTACATAACCGGTCTCTTCGTGAACTCCATCGGGTGTTATAAACTTAGGGTTATAATAAAACCCTTGATCCGGTAAAACTTCCCAGTAATCAAATCCTGTTGGATCAGAACCTAAATGCCATTTACCAACGATACCTGTTTTATATCCACCTTGTTGCAGAACTTTAGGAAATGTAAGCTGAGAGCCATCAAACCTTGTTCCTCCTTCATTTGAGACAAATCCGTTCAGATGCCCATATTTACCAGAAATAATTGTGGCCCTTGATGGCCCGCAAATAGAATTTGTAACCAAACAACGGTTAAACAACATTCCTTCATCAGCAATTCGATCAATATTTGGGGTTGGTGCAACATCTTTTAAACGACCGCCATATGCACTTATCGCCTGAAATGCATGATCATCGGAAAAAATGAATAAAATATTTGGCTTCTTTTTTACGCTATTTTGTTTTGATCCTGAACTAAAGCAACTGCTTATAAATGTTACAAACAGCAATAACATTAAAAACTGACCTATTTGTTTCATTGGGTATTGATTATGTTTTTATTCGATTTATTCAAATTCAACTTTCATAGCGAATGTTAAAATTGTAAATTGAATATGATTCAAAAGCTTTTTTATAAATAAGGAGAGTATCTCGACTTACTTATTTACCCATTGAAGTTACTGCAAAATTTTATATCATCCTCATTTTAATGATATTCATTCTTAAAAATTGCAATCGCAGAAGAATTTAATTAATAAGCAATCTAATCCTAAATAATACCTATAAGCCTTACAAAAAACGATAAAGCAGTTCGTTTATTAACCTAAGAACCCGTTTTAAAACATCTGGTTAATCAAATACTACTAACTACAAAAGAACACCTTCATTATGCACCTGATCGTATAATTTTGAATCATTATAATCCTGATGCCATTCAGTTTTATTAATTAGATGAATATTTATTTCCATAGTGGAAAGTTTTTCCGCCGCATATCGTGCATTGATATATTGTTGTTCCAACGCATAATCAACAGCCTTGGGCGTTAGAACATAGATATCAATTTTTTGATCATAAGTATACGAAGCAGGAAATAGAACATAGATGTCTGCGTAAGGATCTAACGATTGTATACTCTGCCTTACTTGATCTAATGCGTCGTGTGATTGAATATTCATGCCGCAAAAATAGAAAATTTCTCAAGCACACTATTATTATATGTTTCGCTGTTAGATATAAAGCTACTTTACTTGTCTTTTCAGGAAATTCAATGATTTTTCATTGCTCTCTGGAAAACGCCAATGTCCCGAAACAGGTGTAATCCATTTCTCCTTAGGTGATGTAATCAGATTAAAGGCTGAATATACCGATGTTGGACAGCAGGTTGTATCATTATATCCCCAAGAATAGAAACCAGGAACCTTAAGCATTCGGGAAAAATTTGCAACATCAAAATATGCACTTGTTTTAATGCGTGATTCTGATCTGATTTTCTCATCACGAAACATATGTGGCCAACCACCTGCCCTATCATATAAATAACCCGTAAGATCGCAAAGAGCAGGATAAAATGAAACCAGTGCCGTAACTTTCTCATTCAATGCTGCAGTAACAATGGCAAGTGCACCCCCTTGACTTCCTCCCGACACAAAAACATTCTTACCATCAAATTCAGATAAACCACATAAGTAATCAACACAACGCACACACGACAAATAAACATTTTTATAATAATATTCATCCCTATTATCCAAATTAGAAATTACGTAATTGCCAAAAGCCGAGCTTATTTGAGAATATATTTCCTTATCCAGCATTGGATTGATTCCATGTATTTCTATACTAAGACTTATATAACCTTGCTCAGCAAATCCTAGATATGGTTTTATTGGTTTTACTCCAGCTCCGGGCGGCAAAAACAAAACCGGATATTTACCTTCTTCTCTAGGCTTGCTCAAGTATCCGAATATTGTTTTCTTACCCAACCCAGTACTCATCTTCATGAGAAAAGTTTCAACCTTTTCAGTAGAGAATTCCGGCAGATAGTTCAGCTCTGTTTTAAAACCAATAGTTCTTAACTCTTTTACGGCATTAGTCCAAAAGCTCTCAAAATCGTCAGGATATAACTGTGTTGGTTTGATTTTATCAGGAGAATAACCAAGATTAATCTGGTTTTTATATTTATATCCATCCAATTCAACCCAAACTTTTAGTTGTCGAAATCCAGGTTGATTTGTTGTTTCAATGTTCAAACTTCCTGTACCATTAAGCAATATCAGTTTACCTTGCTTATCAGCTTTCAATAATTCAGGACCATATTCATAGTTTATTTCAATGTTGTTTATGGGAACGCCATATTTTAAAACGCTAATTTCAACTATTGCATCCTCACCAATATTATAATTCCAATCCCCATTTGAAGGTGATAGAAGAATGTCTACCATCTTAATTGGTGCTGGTGAGTTTTGTGCCCAAGTAACCGAATTAATTACTATAAGGACAAAAAGTAGTAGTTTTTTCATTATTTCTAAATTTTCAGATATAAATATAAAACCTGCATTGAATTAGTTTAAAGATACAGGGTATTATTTTTAATTTTAATAAACCTAAAAGGCTTTATATTGTATCTTATTTATATATTCGAATACATGGAAAACAAGAGGCCGGATCATAAGTTATTATACTATTTATCAAAGTGGACAAAGATTAATGAATGTGATGAACATACCATACTATCTTCTTTTGATACGTTAACCATTAAAAAGAAAAAAGACATTTTGGTTGTGGGCGAAGTATGTAATCATATCTACTTTATTATAAAAGGCTGTATGCGTTCGTATTATGCAGATGAGAAGGGTATTGAGCATATTTTTCAGATTCGAATGGATAATAACTGGATAAGTGATCTTGAAAGTTTTTTTAGTAAAAAGCCATCCAACTACTACATCGAAGCATTGGAAGAAACTACACTTCTGCGTATTTCATATGATAGACTTGAAAAATTATATGTTGAAGTTCCCGCATTGGAAAGATACTTCCGAATCCTTTTTCAAAAGGCGTATTTAAATTCTTTAAAGAGATTGAATGCTACCATGTGGGAACCTGCCACAGAACGTTATGCTGATATGCTGAAAGAGAATCCTGAAATGTTTCAAAGAGTGCCATTGGTTTACATTGCATCATATTTAGGAATTACGCCAGAAAGTCTAAGCAGAATAAGACGTCAAAAATAGAATATTACTTCCCCATTTTTAATGATGGTTAAGCACTGACTTAACTTACATCAATTTCATTTCTTAACATAGATCAAGTTGATTGGTTTTCTGGTGCCATAAATTTGCATTGTAATTAATAATCAAAACAGTCAATGCGGAAACTTGATCTAAAAAATATGTCGCTTAATGATAGGGTTAAATACCTAAATACGATGATTGAGGATCGTTTAATTCTGCAGGCTTTTGAAAAGTTCTATGCTGAGGGTATTATTATCCAGAACAATGATAATGAACCCATTAAAGGCAAGGACAGATGTAGAAAATTACAGGAAGATTTTGTCACCGGGTTAATTGATTACCAAAATGCTAAAGTTGTCAATTCGCTTATTAGTGAGAAAATATCCGTGATAGAATGGGAATTGGAATTTACTCATGAAAAATATGGACACCAATCAATGTCAATTTTAACAGTTCAATGCTGGAACAATGAAGGTGAAATATTTAATGAGAAATATTATTACAGTAAATAATTAAATATAAACAAATAAATTACTTGAAGTATGAAAACAGTTAAATTAGCATTAGCAGCTCTATTAGTATTATCAAGCGTAACTACTTACGCACAAAAGAAAGAAATTAAAACAGAGGATTCTAAAATTGTTTGGACTGGAAAAAAAATTGCAGGATCACATACGGGAGAAATTGAATTAAAAGATGGATACCTGGTGCTTGAAAAAGGAAAACTTTCAGGTGGTAAATTCGTGATAGATATGAATTCTATTACAAACACTGACCTGGAAGATGAAGGATACAACGCAAAGTTAGTTGGCCATTTAAAATCGGATGATTTCTTTGGAGTAGAAAAATATCCAACTTCTGAGTTTGTTATCACAAAAGTTTCTGAACAATCAGATGATAAAGTTAAGGTTAGTGGTACTTTAACGATCAAAGGTAAAAGTGAAGATATTAGTTTTGATGCAGTTAAAAAGGGCAAGGGGTATACAGCTCAAATTGAAGTTGACAGATCAAAATTTGATGTACGCTATGGTTCAGGCTCGTTCTTTGATAACTTGGGTGACAAAGCAATTGATGACATCTTTATATTGGATATCGACTTAGCAATTTAATTATCAATAAAATAATGCAGGACAAGAATCCTGCATTATTATTACTCAACCCATAAAAAATGAACAAATGAAAATTTTAATTGTAAAATACCTGCCATCCGGAGACACATCCAACACACTTACCTTGCTCAATCATTTTAAACAGAAGATGAATAAAGAGCATGAAATAACTGAAACCGATTTGATCGAAACTCCTCCTCCATTTTTTAATCAAACTTCGATGAAAGCTTATAAAATGAGAAATTATGGAGGTTTAACATTGAATAATGAGCTTGCTGAATCTATCAAACAAATGGATATTTACACTGAGCAATTTATGAATACAGATTGGATAGTTCTGGTAACTCCAATGCATAATTTTTCATTGCCGGGTATTGTTAAGCTCTATTTTGATGCAATTATGCAAAATGGGAAAACATTTAAATACGAAGATGGTAAGCAAATTGGACTAATGACTCAAAAGAAGTTTACAGCACTATATACGAGCATGGGTAGTTACAAGGGAGAATATGGATTTATGGATAATTTAAAAACCATTCTTAAAATCGAATTGGACTTTATGGGTATAAAAGATTACCAGTTTATACATGCCGCAACCGGAAATGAAAGTCTTTTAGATTTACAATTAACCCGTGCTAAAGAAGCTATTGAAGCATTATAATTATTGGTGAATTATACCAATTTCAAAAACAAACAGGCGAATATTTGCTACTCGCCTGTTCATATATTTTATTTCTGATTAAGTTTCTTTGAAAACAACCAATGTAAAAGTTTCGGTTCTGCCAATGCAGCATCCCAACTGTTGTGATTTGCCTCTGGATAAAGAGTATATTTTGTTTTCGAATTATAGCCTTGAATTTTATCAAATACGTCTTTCGAATAATGCATAGGTACAACATTATCCTTTCCTCCATGAAAAAACCAAATCGGTTTATCCTGGTATGACTTTGACAATTCAGGATTATGCCCACCACAAATTACAGTTACTGCAGCATATTTATTCTCAAATCGATGTAGAAATTCCAACGTACCAATACCTCCCATTGAAATACCCATTATATACATCCTTTTTTTGTCAATCTGTTTGCGTTGAGCAATTTCATCAACCAATTGATCGACCAATAAAGTTGGCCAAGGAGCTTTATTATCAACCGGAAATTCAAAAATCCATTCACCATCTTCGTTTTGATGCTTTTGTCGGTTGGTCCACATGACTCCATCCGGGCATTGAGGAAAAACAACTATTGCAGGATACTTTTTACGTATTTTCTTATCCAGAAATAATTTACCTCCATGTGTCAATTGTTTCTGATTGTCATCACCTCTTTCGCCTGCTCCATGCAAAAACAATATCAAAGGATACTTTTTGCCCTCTTTCATTTTTTCGGGATAAAGTATTCGATATTGAAGGGTATCAGTACCTTCAATGAATACTTTTTTCTCATAGGCATCATACTCCTGAGCCCATAAGGTTCCAACAAAAAATATCAGGATAAATAAACTATAAATTCGCATGATTATTATTTCAATTCAAAGGTTAAATGGTTACTCTCATCAGAAGAATTGGTTGAAATCCAAATATCAAATTCTCCGGGTTCAGCTACCCAATTGTTATTACTATCATACAAACTTATCAATTCTTCATTGATCTCAAAATCTACGGTTTTTGAATCTCCGCTTTCAAGAAATATTTTTTTGAATCCTTTTAATTCCTTCACTGGTCGGGTAACTGATGCTACTCTGTCACGAATATATAATTGAACGACCTCTTCCCCATCCCGATTACCGGCATTTCTAATTTCGATGGAAGCTTTAATTGTTTTTCCTTTTTCCAGAATTGTGGAACTTAATGCAGGATTTGAATAACTAAACTGCGTATAGCTCAGTCCGTACCCGAAAGGATATAAAGGTGAATTATCAGAATCGATATATGACGATCGATAATCTGCCGGTTGATCCGGATTAAAAGGACGGCCAGTATTTTTAGAGCTATAAAAAATTGGTATCTGTCCTACATTTCTAGGAAAGGTCATAACTAACTTAGCTGATGGATTGTAGTCTCCACCTAGAACATCAGCAATAGCTTCGCCTGATTTTAATCCCGGATACCAGGCTTCAACAATCGCATCCATATTTTCATCTTCCCACGATAAATCCAATGGGCGACCATTAAATAACACGAGAACAATAGGTTTACCTGTCTTTTTCAATTCCGTCAACAATTCGCGTTGATTACCCGGCAAAGTGATATCTGTTCTGCTGGCGGCTTCACCTGACCAATGATAATTTTCTCCCATGGCTGCAATTATTACGTCGCTTTGTTTAGCAATTCTTAATGCTTCTGAGAATCCCTTTTTATCGGGCATATTCACTTTTGAAACGTGAGCCGTTGATCTATCGATAAGCGGTAAAGTTGTGCCTTGAGCATAGTTTATTTTGACATTGCTTCCTGCATATTTAGCGTCAAGTCCTTCTCTTAATGTAACAGATTTACTTCTATCTCCTTTAATTGCCCACTCTCCATTCAAACTTTCCCTTTCATCGACAAAAGGACCAATAACAGCCACACTCTTCATTTTTAATGATTCCAGAGGAAGTATATCATTTTCATTTTTAAGCAACACAATTGATTTTTGAGCAGCTGTGAGAGCCAGATCTTTGTGTTTAGGATTGTTTATTACATCTGTTTGTCTTTGCTCATTAAAATACAAATATGGATCATCGAACAAACCCAGAAGAAATTTCATTTCTAAGATACGCGAAACTGCAACATTAATCTGAGACTCCTGAATACTTCCTTCTTCAACTAATTCTTTAAGATGAGTAACAAAAGCCTCACTGATCATATCCATGTCAATTCCTGCATCCAGACTTAATTGAGCTCCATGCTTTAAATCTTTGGCATATCCGTGGTCGATTAACTCCATAATAGCGGTATAGTCGGTAACAACCATACCGCCAAATCCCCATGCATTCCTCAATATATCGTTAAAAATGTATTTATTAGCTGTACAAGGTACTCCGTTCAAATCGTTGAAAGCAGTCATAAAAGAGGCCACACCTTCATCCACAGCAGCTTTGAACGGTGGTAAATATGTTTCATGTAAAGTTCGGTCAGATATATCAACCGAATTATAATCACGACCTGCCTGAGCTGCACCATAGGCTACAAAATGCTTGGCACAGGCCATCATTGTATTATTTTTAGTAAAATCAGTATAATCATTAATTCCCTGAAAACCTTTTACACGGGCACGTGCAACCAGACTTCCGTAAAAAACATCTTCTCCTGCACCTTCCATAACTCTTCCCCATCGCGGATCGCGTGCTATATCTACCATAGGAGCAAAATTCCAGGCTACACCGGATGCTGTTGCTTCTTCAGCTGCTACCCTTGCTGTCTGTTCCATTAAATCCAAATCCCATGAGCAGGCTTCTGCCAATGGAATGGGAAAGGTTGTTTCTAAACCATGAATAACATCAGCCGCAAACAACATGGGTATTTTAAGTCTTGAATACTTCAGATTTTGTTCCTGAAGCATTCGCAAATGATCAGCTCCAAAAACATTAAAAGTACTACCAATCATACCTTTTTTAAGATATTCGCCCGATTGGTTATCACTCACTTCACCAGTAGCTGCAAAATTGCCTGAATACTGATTCATCTGACCTATTTTTTCTTCCAGGGTCATTAAATTAAGTACAGAATCAACTTTGTGCTCAATTATTGGATCTCCACTATAACTGTTCCATCTAAGAGTTGAATTTTCATCATTTGTACATGATGATAAAATTCCCATTGTAACTGCAATCCAAATCAAATTTCTTTTCATAATCATGATTTTAATTGACCGAATCAATTGTAAAACCCAGCCTGTCTAAACCTTGCTGAACATCTTTATTTCGCATAAACAACTTCCACAACAAGCCACTTCGATAGTTCTCAATCATAACAGGAATAGGTCCCTGATCAATTGCCAAATAGCGAGGTAAGTACCAGTTATCAGACTGACTATAGGCATCGTATGGGCCATAGGGTCCAACAAGTGAATCCGCTTCGATGTATAAATACCTCAAAAATTGCATTGATTCCCTTGGCGTGTATGGAAAAGAACTTAAGGCAGCCGTTGGAGAAATTACGCCCAAATCAGACTCACCAGGATGGTGACCTGCATATCCTGTCATGGAATAACTGGAAGTCAATCCCCATTGATCAGATCCATACCCTTCGTATCCTTTAGGATTATCAACACAGTATTTATAATGTATTTTGGCGTGATTTGATACCAACTGCCAGTAATCAGCATATCTATCCTTTAAACCATACGGATTTAAACCCAGATAGGAATAATGGGCCCAAAACAGAGGTCCAATTGGATCATTGTTATGCTCGTAATAATTTAAAATTGTTGGTAAACCATAATAAACCGTATCATTTGTTATGGCACCATTTACAGTCCATCCCTGATGATAAACCTCGGGATCAATGGGATGTGTTGGTGATGAAGCTGCCAATACATACATTATAAGGCATTCGTTATATCCTCCCACAGGAAAGTTCATCTCCCAACCATAATTTGGCGACCAATGCCAGTATAAAACATTCTCTCCACCCTTTGTATACCAATCCCATTCAACTTCTTTCCATAATTTATTAATATCGGCTACCAATTGCTCTTCCTGAGCATTTCCATCTTTAAAATATTCAGCTACAGCTAGTAAACCTTGTATCATAAATGCAGTTTCAACTAAATCACCACCATTATCTTTTTTACCAAATGGAACTACCTTACCGGTTTTACCATTTAACCAATGTGGCCAGGCCCCATGAAAACGATCTGCACCCTTTAGGAATGTCACTACTTGTTGGAAACGATTTAAGGCTTCCTGTCTGGTTATAAAACCTCTTTCAATTCCAACTAATATTGCCATAACACCAAATCCTGATCCTCCAAGCGTTACAACATCCTGATCATTTTGAGGATAAATATTATCCATATGAATACGCTCACATGCCATACCTGAATTCGGTTCTGCTCCCCCCCAGAAGTACTGAAAGGTTTGATATTGTATTGTATCCAATAATGCTTCATCTGTCCACTGTTTACTATCTTCTTCAGTATTTTTTGAAACACCTGACTTTTGCGAAGCTGTTCCACAATTTGTCAAAATAAGTATCAGAAACAGATATATAATTGTATTTAAAACACTTGTGTAACTTCGATATTTCATCTTGTTATTTTTTAACGATTTAAGCAGATTGGATTAATAACTAAAACCCAATTTATTCAAACCAGATTGCACATCTGAATCCTGCATAAACATATCCCACAATAACCCGGATCGGTAGTTTTCGATCATTAAAATAATTGGTCCCTGGTCAATTGCAAGAAACGAACTGGCAGTCCATTGCTCAGTAATGTTAAAAGCATCATAAAAACCATATTCTCCCCACAATTTATCTCCCATTATGTAATAGAAGTGTTTTAAGGCTTCCATCGATTCATCAGGTGTATATGGGAAAGATGACAAAGCCGCTGTTGGAGTGATAACACCTAAATCGTTGGTTGGTGAATGTGCGGAGTATCCACTGTGATTATCACTGGCTGTAAGTCCCCAACAATCTTGCTTATAACCAACGAAACGACCAGGATTATCAATGCAATAACTACTATTAATCAGCGTGTGAGCCCTGTTTTGTTCCCAATAGTTTGCATATTGATCTGATAGATTCCTGGGATCGAGTCCTAGAAATGAATAATGAGCGAAAAATAAAGGTCCACAGTAATCTCTATTTCCCAATGGCAATGTAATGTCATAAAAAGTATTTCCGTTTACCATATTCCCATTTCGGGCCCAGCCTTCATCGTACACAATTTTACTAATTGAATGAGTAGGAGAAGATGCTGCTAAAACATAAACTATCAATGCCTCATTCCAGCCGCTAACTTTCATATTTTTATCAAAGTCGTAATTAGGCGACCAATGCCATGTAATAGAATTTTCTCCCTGAGTATACCAATCCCATTCAACTTCTTCCCATAAAGTAGTAATTATATCAATTATACTTTTCTCAGTTGGATTAGTGCTATCCAGATAGTGTTTAACAGCCAGTAAGCCCTGAATCATGAATGCAGTTTCCACAATGTCTCCACCATCATCATCTGAACTAAAAGGGATTGTTTCACCTGTATCACCATCCATCCAATGTGGCCATACGCCATGCCAACGATCAGCCTGATAAAGAAAATCTACGATTTTTTTCAAACGGGTCACTCCTTCTGTCCTGGTAATAAAACCACGTTCGATTCCTACTAATATTGACATAACACCAAAACCTGAACCTCCTATTGTTACTACTCTTGATGAAGTATTTCGTTCACGTGTCAGACCCGAAGTAGGATGTGCAAAATCCCAGAAATACTTAAATGTTTGTTGCTGAACAAGAGTTAATAACTCATTGTCTGTTATCTCAGGAAATTTCAGACTCGCATCCACTTCCGTATAAAATTCCAGACTTAGTCCATCGAACGGACGCCCGATTCGGTTTTCTATTGATGATAAAATATTGAAAGAATATTTTGTATATCCATCCAACGCATTGTTTGCTGTAAACAAAATCACATTCGCACTCGATTGTGTCAAGGTATATCCTTGAGTTAAGTTACCTGAAGTCAATGTTGAATAATCGTTGATATCCTTCACATCAACAGGTGTATCAAATTGTAATTCTATGGTTGTGGTTCTGCTCACATCAAATATTCTGGACATTGGATTTACCTCTGTTCCATCCATTCTTATCATCTCCAAGACTAACGGACTAATAAGCGTTGTAAAGGAATATTGAACTTCTTCAAATGCTTCATTTTCTGCTCCTGTCAGATCATCACTTATAATTAATTGATAAGTAGTGTTTTGATCTAATTGATCATGATTCAACTTTATCAATTGATTGGAATTGAAAAATGTTAAGGTTAAAGCTATCTCTTCATTGTTATCATTCAACAATGCAATACTTTCTTGAGCTGAAGAAGGATTGACAGGTTTATTAAAGCGTATTTGAATAACTTCATCTATAGGTAAATCTTCATTTAATTCTGTTTCCGAAAGTTCTGTATCACCAATATATACATAGTTGATTTCAATGCTTTCTTTTGGAGAATCATTGGTTGATTGATCCTTACCACATGAAAACATAAATAATATAACAAAGGCTGATAGTATGAATTTCATTAAACAGATATTTTGGGAAGATTAAAGGACATTTGATTTATAATGACCCGTTACCCTATGATAACGGGTCATTATTGGTGTTCATCATTATTAATTATAAACCATCAGCACGCATTAGAGCAACCTCTTCTGCTGATAAGGCCTTATCGAATAAATACAATTCATCCATCATACTTTCATCAGAATTGTGTCCCCAACCAGTAAATCGTGGAGCTCCTGACATAATGGAAAGTATATTGCAACCCGTCCAGTCAATGCCTGTAAAATCGCCTTGTTTAACTTCTACTCCGTCGATATACACCTTAGCTTCGGTAGTACTAATTGCAAAGGCAAAATGAACCCAGTTACCCGTTGCTGGATCAACATCAGCTGCAGATCCACCATCAAACCAGGAGTCTGCGGTACCATTACCTGCATTAAGTTTAAATCGTTGCATACCTCCGCTTGCTTCTCGGAAGAAACGGAAACCACTTGTTCGATCATTTTGAGCATCCGGATTAGCTGTATCCTCTGGTCCCATTGTCAGAATACCAGCTCTGTCAGGAGTAGCATTGATATTCATCCAGAAGCTAGCACTAAATTCTGAACCTTGCACTGCTATATCATCTGTCGAAAAAGTTAAATAGGAACTTGTTGCTCCAACATAGGCATCACCATCAACCCCACTTCCATAGTCGAATGAAGGTGAACCAACCACTGTAGCTTCCACACCTGTTAATAATTCCTTATAGTCGCCATTAAAATCCATGTAGAAGGTAGCCTTTTCCTTCAACATAATAGTTTGGATTTCAGCCTGTGTTAAAGCTTTGTTGAACAATCGTAATTCATCCATTGCACTGCCATCAGAGTAATGACTCCAACCAGTCCAGTTAGGTTCACCAGACATAATGGAAATTTCTTCACAATCAGTCCAGTCGACACCACTAAATGCGCCCTGTTTTACAACTTCTCCATTGATGTAAACAACACCTTCTGTACCTGATAAGGTAAAAGCAAAGTGTGTCCATTCGCCGGTATTAGGTGTAACATCTGCAGCTGATCCACCATCAAACCATGAATCCGCAGTACCATTACCTGCATTTAATTTGAATCGTTGCATATCACCACTGGCTTCGCGGAAGAATCGGAAACCTTTGGTTCTGTCATTATTAGTGTCTGATGGAGGAGTAACAACCAATATACCCGCTCGATCCATACTATTATCAATCTTCAACCAGAAACTGGCACTAACTTCGGTTGCACCTTCAAGAGCAGATACCGGGAATGTTAAATATGAATCAGCAGCACCCTGATAAGCTGTTCCACCTTGAATACCCCCTGTAAAACCAGGTAAACCAAATGAAGACGCCAACTCAAGAGAATTCATTTCACGATACTCGTTATTAAAAGGCATATAGAATATCTCTCCATCATACAATGGTACATATGGTGGTGATTTTGCAAAATTCACATCCAAAGTAGATGTTTGTCCTTCTAAATCGGTGGCTTCTATTGTAAGAACATGACTTCCTGTGGTAACATTATCATATGTGTATTTTTCCAGGAAGACTCTATAATCTTTAAATTCCGCATAACTGCTAATTTCTGTGCCATCTACCTTTAATGCCACTGATTTGATTTCAATATCATCTCTTACTTCAAAATCAATGGTCATCGTAGCAATGGCAGCGTTTGTCTGAAGTTCGTACCCTTCGGGTGGAAAATTAACAGTTATCTGTGGAGCTGACTCATCAGCGCCCGGGTCAACCTTTGATATATCATCAATAAACCCATCCTTACAAGCATTAACAAACAAAAGGGTCAATGCAAGAATCATTAATTTACTATATGTTTTCATGTTAATTCAGTTTAATTAGATTCCGTCTCCCAATTGTGGTAATTCTGCAACCTGATCGGCAGGGAATGGCAAATAAGCCTTGTCCATGGTAAATGTTTTACCTTCATGAGTTAACTCAGCCACATTTTCGGTACGAACCATATCGTAATAACGGGTTCCCCATTCCATGGCAAGCTCAGCAAATTTTTCATCCAAAACATTTTTTGTTGTCACACCCGACAAATCAGTTAATCCGGCTCTTTCGCGCACCAGGTTAACAGCATCATCAGCAGTAAGTGATAATGATGTAGTAGCTCCTCTTGTTAGTGCTTCAGCATACATCAATAACATTTCAGCATATCTGATAACAATGAAGTTTTTATTACTACCCTGAGAAGTTCGTCCATCAATCAATTCGGTTGATGGTTGAATATGTTTACCGCTAGCAAAATTCATACGCGCATTATCATTGAATATATCCCCTTCGCGGTTAACATTCGAGATCCATTCCGGAATAGATCCATATTGATCCTGAATTTCAGTTATTCCTGAAGGAGTAAACACCACACTGGTTTCCAAACGAACAGTTTCTCCTCTGTCCAACATAAATTTGATATATTTTAATGTTGGTTCATAAAATCCCCAGCCAGAACTTGCACCTGTTACAACTGGCGTCCAATTTGTACCGAATGGAGCATATAAGAATGAAAAACGATCACCTTCGCTTTGATTAAAGTCTGAATATTGGAACTCCAATATATTTTCATCATCTAATTTGCCGGCTTGTTTAAATAGGTGATAATAATCGTCAGACAATTCAAATTCACCAGAGTTTATTATTTGAGAAGTTGCACTTACTACTCCCTGATAATCTTTCATCTCCTGATAAGCCAAAGCTTGAATAGCATAAGCTGTATAAGTTGTCATACCACCTTTAATATCACTTCGCTTATTAGGATGTGTGTCCGGCAAATAAGGGATTGCCTCATCCATCTGATCAACAATATATTGCATTACCTGGTTAAGATTACTCAAAGGAGTTGCCTGAATATTACTTAACTCGTCAATCACTATACAGCCTCCGAAAGTGCGGGCAATATTGAGATATAAATAAGCTCTGATCACTTTACATTCTGCAATGTATTGATCAGCTAATGCATCGTTTGCAGCAGCTGGCCGGTATTTTTCAATTTCCTCCATTGCTGTAAATACATTAATTATATCGTTATAGTGTAATTGCCAAACTGAATTAGGATTCCAATGACTGGCTAGATATTTAAACTCATCCTGCTCCTGCATTGGCACCTGATCTCCAGCAGCATTCACATCGTCACCTCTTATGCCTAATGTCAAAGGTTCTTCCCATGAACGGGTATATAATCCATAATAGGCACCCAGTAAAGGGAGTACCATGTTATCACCAATAGTGTAATCAACATCACTTGTAAAGGCTTCATCTTCGAAAGGCTCATTTAATTTGTCTTCACAACCAAAAAGCAATGTCAATATTAACGCACCAATTACAAAAGGTGTGAAATACTTATATATCTTGTTTACTTTCATCATGGTAGATTTTAGAATTTAAGATTTAGTCCAATTGTATAAACAGAAGGAATTGGATAGAACTGACGATCAATTCCATTAGGAACCTCAGGATTAAATCCATTGTAATTAAACATTGTCAATGGTCTTTCTGCAGTTACAAATACAACTGCATCGGGCATTCCCGGACCAATTATGGAAGATCCCTTAAGTTTGTATGCTAACCTTACATTTTGAATTCTGAAGAAAGAACCATCTTCAACCAGATAGTCGCTAAAATTTTGGTTCCATCCTCTTCTCAAACCAGATGCCGAAGGATATTTATTGGAAGTTCCATCTCCGTTCCATAGATTATTGGCCAATTCAGCATCAATGTTTGTATCGTTTGTCCAGATAATTTCCCCTCTCTTTCTGTTCAGAATTTTGTTTCCACTTTGCCCCATTATATTCATCGAGAATTCAAGATTCTTGTAGCTTAATCCCAATACTCCACCATAAGTTAAATTTGGGAAATATGAACCTAAGAATACCTTATCATCGTCATCAATAATATTATTGCCATCCTGATCAACAAATCTTAGATCCCCGGGAACAAGGCTGTTATCCTGTGCAACCTGATCATTATCTATCTCACCTTGATTTTGATAAACACCCGCTACTTCGTAACCATAAAATGATAAAAGAGGCTCACCTATTTGAGATCTTTGACGAAACTCTGCAGAACCTCCATTTAGGTATTCCTGTCCGTATAGATCACGCACTTCGTTTTTAAGCGTAGCAAAATTAAATCCTAGTGTATATTTCAGATCACTGGTTATCTTTCCATTCCAGTTAACTGCCATTTCTAAACCAGAATTACGGATTACACCTACATTCTTCAAAACACTTCCAGACTGAAGCTTTAAACTCACAGGAATAGCAGCATTTTCTGTATCTCTTACATAATAATCAGCCTCAATATCCAGCTTATTTCCAAATAAGGTAGCATTTAAACCAATGTTGGTTCCGGTAACAGTTTCCCATCCCAGGTAACCAAATGTACTTGTTGTGGTGGTAGCATCAACCTGTGTGTCATCTATTGCCAGGTAAACCGGATTGGTTGTATTGGCTCCATCCTGACGGGCAATTTTATCGTTACCTAAGCGCCCCCAACCTCCTCTTAATTTGAAATAATCAATAAAATTAGCTCCATCCATAAATGATTCCTCAGAAACCACCCATCCTAAACCAAATGCAGGGAAAGTACCCCATTTTTCTTGATACTTTGAAGTTCCTTCTCTTCTCAATGTAAAATATGCAAGATATTTGCTCTTGTAATTATATGAAGCACGACCAAAATATGAAATACCGTAAATTCGCTCAGCATTATCCTCAACAGATTTTGATGTTTCTGACTGTGACTGACCTATGTACCATGAATTTTCATTCAATGGAATATCCTGTGCATATCCCTGCAGATAATCATACCATTCGTCGCGATAGGAAGTACCCAACATTAAACTGATGTTATGAGCTCCGAAACTATCATTATAAGTCAGAACATTGTCAAGAAACTGATTGGTGTCAGATGACTTATAAGAAGAAATGCTTGAAAGTTCTCGGTTAGTATCATTTGTTACATAGTAAGGTAATCCTACATTACGGCTTTTTAAATCCATTATGTACAAACTATAAGTAGTTTTTAGATTCAGCTTATTAGGAATCAGAGTAATATCTGTATAAATACCCGTTAAAACTTTTCTGATATTTTGTCGATTACTCATATAATCCAGATTTAAGAATGGATTTTGAGAACCTCGGTAACCAATTAATTGAGCACTTGAGTACATACTTGCATTTGACATACCAGCGTCCATTAACTTATCATAGTTTTCCATGTCGTATTTAGGTAGTATTGGTACAGCATGATAAGCACTAAACCATGCGCCATCATCAGCAATATACTTTGTACCATTACTAACATTTACATTCATACCAGCCTTCAGCCAGTTATTTACTTCGTGATCAAAGTTTCCTCTGATATTTAATCTCTCATACGAGTTTTTGGCTGTTTCAAGCAAACCTTGTTGCTCATAATAACTTACGCCTAAAGAATAAGTGGTTGCTTCCGATCCACCTGTCATACTAATTGAATGGTTCTGCTGACGAGCTGTTTTTTTCATTATCTCGGCATACCAATCTGTATTTACATCAGGTACGTTAGGATTAATTCTGCTTCTTCCATAACGTTGCATGGCATTTTCAATAAACTGAATATCAGCTGCAGATCCTGTTTGATTAATATATTCCACAAACTGTTCAGCATTTGCCATTTGAAGAACATTTTGTGGAACCTGCACTCCAATGTAACCTTCGTAAGTAACAGTAGCTTTTTTGCTTACACCACCTTTTTTAGTAGTAATCAACACTACACCATTTGCGGCCCTTACTCCATAAATAGCTGAAGCAGAAGCATCTTTAAGCACCGATAAACTTTCAATGTCTGATGGATTCAGGAAATCAATATTATCAAAATACATTCCATCCACTACATATAAAGGTTGTGAATTACTACTGGATGGATAAGAACCAATACCTCTGATTCGAACTGTGGGTTCTGTTCCGGGAGCACCGGCATTAATAATCTGCATACCGGCAACCTTACCTTGTAGTGCCTGCATTGTTTGCCCGTTTGGACTTTTAACCAGTTCTTCTGACTTAACTGTAGTAATTGCTGATGTAAGATCCTTTACCCTTTGAGTACCATAACCTACTACAACTACTTCATCAACCAGTTGATTTGATTCTTCGAAAACAACATTTATTTCTGTTCTGCCTGCCACAGGTATTTCCTGTGTATCAAAACCAATGAAGCTATAAACTATTATATCATCAGATGTGGCTTCAATAGTATAAAAACCTTCCAGATCGGTTATAGTTCCTGAGGATGAACCCTTAACAACTATTGAAACACCTGGGATTCCCAAATTATCTGTTCCGGTAACTTTACCTTTTACATTCAGTTGTTGCTGTGCAAAAATTAAAGTCGAAACTAACAATAGAGAAATAACAAAAAGAGTTTTTTTCATGATGTTAGATTTATTAGTTCGCTGGTTCAAAATTAAAGAGGCGATTGTTGCAAGTAAAATAATAGTATACACGACAAACTCTCAATGTTAAAAAGTGCTAATTTTCTTTTTCACAATTACCTCACCAATTCAAAACATTTTATTGCAAAACATTATATACCTGATAGATATAATTTTCATTTTTTAACATTTAACTATTTGCAAATGTTAAAATATTTCACAAATAATGAGTTGAATACTTTAAAAAAGCCCCTAATTACAGCCATATTATTCTTTTAAATCATCTCAATTTGTGAATAATTCTTAATTTTAGAGCATATTTGTTGAAACAAATAACCAAACAGCACATCTAAGTTTTTTTTAAGTAATCAATATTTAAGTTGTATGATTAAATTAAATTTAATCTTTAGGAGAGTAATACTTATCATCTTTCTTATTTTACTTAATTACCAATTCATTCTTACTGCCCAAACAAACAGAAGCTTTTCAAAAAAAGAGTATCATGCAGCAAGCCAAAACTGGTCTGTTGGTTTTGATAATAATGGCTATGCTTATTTCTGTAACAGTACCGCATTATTACAATTTGACGGAGTGACATGGAAATCTTATCCTTCACCCAACAGTACAATTATCAGAGCTGTTGCCATAGATAAAAACAACCGCATATACACAGGTGGTTATAGAGAGCTCGGATATTGGGAGAATAATGGAAATAATGAACTTACTTATTATTCATTAACGCACCTTGTTGAAAAGCAATTTACCAACAATGAAGAGTTTTGGAGTATCTTTATCACAGATGAATCTGTTATATTTCATTCCTTTTCTAAAATATACATTTATAAAAATGATACCTTCTCAATTATTCAACCTGGTGGTTTTATAAATTTTGCAACCAAGGTAAATAATTCTGTTTATATAGCTATTCTCAATCAAGGTATTTACAGATTAAATAATCAACAACTCACTCCACTAATTACTGATGACTTTTTAAAAAGTAAGTTAATCAGGTTCCTTGCTCACGATCGTGAATTGGATGTTTACTATGTAGGTACTGAATCTGACGGTCTTTTCAGTTATAATGAGGAAACTAAAAAAATAGAAATAACAAGCACAAGCATTCAGCCATTTCTAATTAAAAATCAGATTAATAAAGGAATTTTAAATCATAATGGTGATTTTATATTAGGAACCATTTTAGATGGGGTGATTTCTTTTAATAAAAATGGAAAAGTCATATTTCATTACAATAAAGAAAATGGATTACAAAGCAACACCGTTTTAGGTATTGTAATGGATAATCTTAGTAATATATGGTTGGCTTTAGATAACGGCATCGAGTTTATTCCCGGATCATTTGATGGTAAAAAAAGATTTTTCTATTCTGAAGAATTAGGAGCCGTATATAGTGCTGCATTGTATAATAATCAATTATATATTGGTACAAACCAGGGTTTATACACTACTCCGTGGAATAGTAAGGATGAAAAATTTGAACTCTTAGATAATACGCAAGGTCAAATATGGGATTGTAATGTAATTGATAACAAGTTATTCGTTGGTCATAATTCCGGCACCTTCATGATTGAGAATAATAAAATGGAGACCATCTCAAATTATGCAGGTGCTTATTCAATAACCCGTCATCCTCAAAATCCTGATATTCTAATTCAAGGTACATACAATGATTTAATTGTATATAAAAGAACAAATGGAGAATGGCATTTCTCCAATACAATTAAGGGTTTCAATAATTTAATTCGTTTTGTTGAATTTGATCACCTTGGAAATTTATGGGCAAGTCACAATTATAGAGGCGTTTATAAATTGAGATTAAATGAAACATTAGACAGCATAATATCCATCAGACATTACGAAAAAATAGATACAAATAATAAAAACATCAGAAATCCAAAGGCTTTCAAAGTTGAGGGCAGAATTGTAATTACATCTGGTGAAGATATATATACCTACGATGATTTGAATGATACCATTATATTATACAATGATTTTAATAATAAACTGGGAGATTTTAAATCATCCCACAGGATAATTCCTGCCGGCAAACATAAATACTGGTTTATCAATAAACAAGGTATGGCATGCTTTGATATTAGGCCGGATGATATTCGTCTTTTAAAAATGTATCCGAATGCAGTTTTTCAGGATCATTTGATTCCAACCCATGAAAATGTTATTCAGTTTAATGATTCTAGCATACTTGTTAGCATGGAGAACGGTTATGCTTTACTTAATCCACTTAGTAAATCTGAAGGGGATGAAGTAAGTAATTTCGTACCAATATTAAGAGAAGCCAAATGTGATGATGGAAAAAAAGAGATTGTTAGTCTTAATGTCTCAGAAACATCATATTCATTACCCAACAGATTAAATAACATCACTTTCCGATATTCATTTCCAATAATAAATGGAGATCCTACACAATTTCAATATAAAATTGAAGGTTTATCTAACGAATGGTCTGTACTTACAGATGAGCCAATATTCGAAATAAGAAGGATTCCGCCAGGTGAATATACAATATTGGTAAGAGCCATAAACAATTGGAATAAATACTCTAAAACCAGTGAATTACATTTTAAAATTAATCATCCCTGGTATCAATCATGGCAGGCAATCACGATGTATTTTATTCTTATTAGCATTTTATTTGGATTGTCAAGACGAATTACCACCCGAAAAATAAAACTAAAAGAGAGGCGAAAAAGAGAAGAAAAGGAAAAAGAACTCATTAAACTTAGAAACGAAAAATTAAGAGATGAATTGTCTCATAAAAGTCAGCAACTGGCGGGTTCAACCATGGGAATTATAAAGAAAAACGAGTTTTTAATGTCATTAAAAGCAAAAATTAAAAAGCAAAAAGATGCATTAGGGACCCGTTATCCAGATAAGTATTATCAGGAATTAATTAATAAGATTGATGAGAATATTTCAGGGCAGGATGACTGGCACATCTTCGAAGCAAATTTTGAACAGGCACATGAAACCTTTCTGAAAACATTAAAAGCTAATTACCCAGAACTGACACCAAGTGATTTAAGATTATGTGCATATCTTAGAATTAATTTAACATCAAAAGACATTGCACCTTTACTAGGAATCTCTGTTAGAGGAGTTGAGAATCACCGGTATCGTTTGCGAAAAAAATTAGGATTAGAAGGTGATGAAAATTTAGTTGATTTCATTATTAATGTTTAATTTCGCCATTGAATACATCCAGCCCAATAAAACCATTCATTGACCTAAAAACTAAGTACTTAAAAACAATAACTAAAATAATTTAGAATGTAATTGCATTGTAATCAATTATCGTTTCACAATCAATTAACTTATTTAATACTAATTAACTACATATTATTAACTATTTAAATAATTCTCAAAGTATTTTTGTATTCGGAATTTTTACCCTGTTATGAAAGCTAAAACGGATTATATATTATTCCCTGAGTGTAAACTTGTTGTAGAATTGTACCAAGGTTCAATTTATGTTGACGATATTCTGCAACTAAAATTACGAAGTGCACAGGACAAAAACTACCAGCCCGATTTTAGTGTTATCATGGATTTCAGACCTGCTACGATAGTTGGTGGTTCTATTGAAGTTAATGAATACGTTACCAAATTAAAACAATTGCCAACAATTCTCGGTGAAAGGTACGTATCTGTTCTTACCAGTAAACCCAATGAAGTCGTTGTTGCTACTTTATTCGAATTATTTAATCGGGAACTACCAATTGTTTCCAAGATATTCTCAACTCAGGATGCTGCCATAAACTGGCTGTCAAATGTTAATTCAGGAATAATTAACTGTTATAAGAATTTAGATAAACTACAGGAGATTCTTACTAAGCAGGCTCATTTAGCAACAGAATAAACCTTCTTTTTTTTCTTTTTCAGAATTTACATCAGTATTTTGATCAAATTCTTTCAAGTGTTCTCAGTCTGATATTTTACTTTCTGATATTTCTTTTTCAAAATAAAATGCAGTAGCAAATTATTAATTTGCTAGTGTTATGTATTCATATTGTGCATATTGTCTTTCAATATAAATATCATCTATGCGGTCATTAATATTATCTATTTGATTTATGACGATCATTATTCTAGTTTTGCTGATGTAAAAAGAACGAAACAAATAGTATTAATATTAAAACATTGAAATTATGTCACAAATTGGAAAAGAGATTGTAGATTTTAAGGTACAAGCTTACGTAAACGAGGATTTTAAAACAGTATCAAAAGAAGATGTACTTGGGAAATGGTCAATCTTTTTCTTCTATCCTGCCGATTTTACTTTTGTATGTCCAACTGAGTTAGAAGACCTGGCAAATAAATACGATGAGTTTGCTGCAACTGGTACTGAAATTTATTCTGTTTCAACAGATACTCATTTTGTACACAAAGCATGGCACGATACATCTGATACAATCAAAAAGATTAAATATCCTATGTTAGCCGATCCAACCGGAGTTCTTTCTCGTGGATTTGATGTTATGATTGAAGAAGCTGGTTTGGCCGAAAGAGGAACTTTTATTGTTAATCCACAGGGAGAAATAGTTGCTTACGAAGTAGTTGCCGGAAATGTTGGTCGTAATGCAGATGAACTATTACGTCGATTGAAAGCTTTGCAGTTTGTTGCAGAACATCCAGCTGAAGTTTGTCCGGCTAAATGGGAAGAAGGCGCTAAAACTTTGGAACCAAGTATTGACCTAGTTGGTAAAATCTAATTTTTTAAGAAATTAAGTTACCTATATAATTATCAGGCTCCACTCCTATCAACTAAAAATGAGTGGAGCCTCTTTTTAAGAACCCCGACCATCACCAATAAAATATAAGATTATGTTAGAACAAACTATAAAAGACCAGGTACGATCATTATTCAGTAACCTTAAAAACAAGTATACTTTTGCCATTACTGTTTCAGATGACCACAAAAGTAAAAATGAATTAGTTTCATTGCTTGAAGATGTTGCATCGTGCTCAGATAATGTTAATGTTAAAATAGATTCAGGTGATGGGTTGTCTTTTACGATATTAAAAAATGACAAAACAACCAATGTAATATTTAGGGCTGTTCCTAATGGTCATGAGTTTACAACTTTATTATTGGCTGTTCTGAATCAGGATGGCATAGGTAAAAACTTACCTGATGAAATTCTTACTCAACGCATTAATAATATCAATCAGAAGGTTGAATTAAAAAGCTATATTTCTCTAACCTGTACGAATTGTCCAGACGTTGTTCAGGCCTTAAATATAATGGCTTTCAACAATCCTTATATTTCGCATGAAATAATTGATGGATCGATCAATCAGGAGGAAGTAGACCGATTGGGTATACAAGCTGTACCTACCGTTTATGCAAACGGCGAACAACTGCATGTGGGTCGCTCAACTATGATTGAATTGATTTCTAAAATTGAAAATCAACTTGGAACCGAATTTAAGCCAACAAGTGAAGTTAAAAAAGAATATGATGTAGTTGTTGTGGGTGGTGGACCGGCAGGTGCTTCTGCAGCTATTTACTCAGCGCGTAAAGGTTTTAAAGTTGCATTGGTTGCCGAGAAAATTGGAGGCCAGGTAACCGAAACGGTTGCTATCGAAAATATGATTTCGGTACCTAAAACTACAGGTAGTGAATTAGCCGGAAATTTAATTCAGCATCTTAACGATTACCCGATAGACATATTAGAAAACCGACTTATAGAAAAAATTGAACTGGAGAACGGTATTAAAAAATTAACCTCTTCATTAGGAGAAAGCCTAACAACTCCTGCATTAATAATTGCTACAGGCGCCAGTTGGCGTAAACTGGGTATACCAGGAGAAACAGAGTACATCGGTTCCGGAGTAGCCTTTTGTACCCATTGCGACGGTCCTTTCTACAAGAATAAGAAGGTTGTTGTAATTGGCGGCGGTAACTCAGGATTAGAAGCTGCAATTGATCTTTCTTCCATTGCGAAAGATGTTACTGTTCTTGAATTCATGGATTCCTTAAAAGGTGATCAGGTATTACAGGATAAGTTGGCAGGATTGCCTAATGTAAAAATTGTTACCAATGCTCAAACTCTGGCCATAGACGGAGACGGTAGTAAGGTAAATGCTTTAAAATATAAAAACAGAACAACTGAGAAGGAAGAAACTATTTCAACCGATGGAGTATTCGTACAAATAGGTTTGCAGGCCAATAGTAAGGTATTTGCCGATCTAGTTGAAACCAATCGTATGGGTGAAATTGAAATAGATGCACACTGTAGAACAAAACAAGCGGGAATTTATGCAGCAGGCGATGTGTCGGTTGTTCCTTACAAACAAATTGTAATTGCTATGGGTGAAGGCTCAAAAGCAGCATTATCAGCGTTTGAAGACAATATTAAAGGAAAATTAATCGCGAATTAATACTATCTTTTTTATATACTCAGGTTCATTGCTTTTAAGTGATGAACCTTTTTTTGTTTTATCCACTATACATTTTCATACCTTTGATATATCTCACAATTAATTGAAGAAGGAATGACAAGAGCTCAGAAATCAGTGTTACTGGTTGCCATAATTACTTCGTTTATGGGACCATTTTTGATCTCATCTGTTAATATTGCCTTACCAATTATTGAGAAACAATTACAATTGAATGCCGTTTCGTTAAGCTGGGTTATTACTTCTTTTTTGCTATCATCAGGAATTTTCCTGCTTCCGGCAGGTAAATGGGCAGATTTTTTAGGTCATAAAAAAATATTTAAAGCAGGAACAGTGCTTTTTCTGGTTTTTACACTCCTTTGTAGTTTTTCAACCAATGGTAACATTCTTATAATAGTTCGATTTATACAAGGTATTGGGGCATCATTATTAATGGCAACAAGCCCGGCCATATTGGTTCGTGAATTTCCAAAAGAAAAAAGAGGGGCAGTATTGGGAATTACAGTTGCTGCTGTATATGTAGGATTAGCTGTTGGGCCGACTGCAGGAGGATTTATCACCTTTTATTGGGGATGGCAGGCTATATTTTTGCTTTCTTCATTAATAGGATTAGTAGTAATGATTGTGGCTTTTAAATATTTGGGATCTGACAAACTTCAGTCTGACAAAAAATCCCTTGATTATAAAGGTGCAATAATTTATGCCATAGGCTTATCAGCTCTTGTATACGGATCATCTGTTATTAAAGAATATAGTGGTCAAATTATTGTTTTGAGTGGTATAGTGCTAATGTTTCTTTTCATATGGCAACAAAGTAAGTCATCAGATGCTTTCTTTCCGGTTAAGGAGTTCAAAATAAATCGTTTGTTTACCTATTCTAATCTGGCAGCTTTAATTAATTACAGTGCGACATTTGCTATTGTATTCTTAATGAGTTTATTTCTACAAAAAGCACTTGATTTAAATCCTAGAACTGCTGGAAGTATATTGATTGCTCAACCCATTGTAATGGCAGTTCTTTCACCAATTGCCGGTAAACTATCGGATAAGTACGAACCTCGTTACCTTGCTTCAGCCGGAATGTTTATATGTAGTTTAGGTTTAGGACTTTTCGCTACTCTTAATGAAAACAGCTCTTTATATTTTATTATTATTAATCTGGCGTTTATTGGATTAGGTTTTGCATTGTTCTCCTCACCAAATATGAATACCATAATGAGTTCAGTAAGTAAGGAGAAGGCAGGAATGGCAAGTGGTATTTCTGCAACCATGCGTGTTTTAGGTCAGATTTTAAGTATGACAATAGCTACTGCATTATTTGCCGTTTATTTCGATAAAAAATCAATTGATACAATTGATATCAACACTTTTGTAAAAGGAATGAAAATCTTATTTCTAATATTCTCTTTACTTTGTTTCAGTGGTATTTATTTTTCGTTAAACAGGGGAAAACTATATTAATTTATAAGTCTTTATATCAAGAAATTCTTAAACATATTTTCTCACCTCATTTTTTAACACCTCTTATTGCCATCGCTTTCAAAGGGTCTTCTGGCCATTCGTGTTTTGGATAACGGGCTCGCAGTTCTTTTCTAACTTCAAAATAAGCATTGCTCCAGAAACTTTCTAAATCACCTGTTATCTGAACAGGTTTAAAACCTGGTGACAAAAGGTGCATTAATACTTTGTTTTTTCCATTATTAATGACTGGTGTTGTCATCATACCAAATACTTCCTGCAATCGTACTGCCAATACAGGTGTATTGCCATTATCAAAATACTGCAGTTTAATTTTGGATCCACTAGGCACTGTAATTCGTTCTGGAGCTAATATATCCAACTGTTGCTGTAAATCATGAGATAAATAATGCTGAAGCACTTCCTTCAGATTAATTTTCTTCAAATCTTCTGGCCGCTTTACATTATTCAGATAAGGAGCCAACCATTCGGCACAAGTGGCAATTATTTCATCATTGGAAACATCCGGCCAGTTTTGATCTCCATTCCAGACACGCAGGCTTAATACCCTGTTTTGCCATTGAACTACTTCTTTATTAAAATCAAGCAGACTAATTCCTTCTTTTTTAATGGCATCACATATAGCCTCTATTTTGGCATTCTCAGAATAATCAGTCAATGGTTTACTTTGTAAAATAATACTACCTATTCGCAACTCATTTACAGCTTTAAAACCTCCATCTTTTGTATCCCAGTAAACCCGATCAACGTTTTTCACCATTGTAATCAGATCTCGCGGATTTAGTGGAGAAGCCAGAAATATTCTTCCGACTCCTTCTGTTGCATTCAGGTTAGCAATTGCAAGCCATTCTTCGTGTGCCAAATCATCTTCATGTCCCGCTGCTGCTATTCTACCGTTGGCTAATTTAAACTGGGCATTATTACCCGGTTTACAATGAGCGATCCGCTCAGGATAGGTAAAAGCAAGTAATAATCCTGTTTCAAAAGGATCAAAATCACCATTGTCAACCTCACAATTGAGCATTTTTCTGTATTGAAGTGATATTTGCTCAATTCGTTTTAGCTTGTTATTCTTAAGATTTCCACTTCGATATCTTCGTAATGCTTCAACTCTCAGATTAATGTCAATTCCTGCTTCTTTCCCCAATGGATCACGTTCTTCCAGCACTGCAGCCAAATCTACAGCCAAATCTACAGCCAAAGAACTCAAACCTTCTTCACTCGCTTTTAGTAACATATGCGCTATGCGGGGATGAGATGGAATAGTACTTAATTGCTTCCCATGTTCAGTAATGGTATTATTTTCCAATGCATCAATCTGATGAAGCACATTCTTAGCTTGTCTGACATGACCTTTAGGTGGCAAGGTTAACCAGTTTAGTGACTCTATATCAGCCACACCCCATTTGGCAAGATCAAGCATTAAAGATGCCAAATCAGCATCTTCAATTTCAGGTTTTTGATGCTCTGTTTTTTGATGATGACTAGCGTTGGTCCACATCCGATAACACACACCAGGACCTAATCGCCCAGCTCGTCCGGCACGTTGATCAGCTGAATCTTTTGTTATTTCAATAGTTTCCAACCTTGATAAGCCAGATCGACTATCGAAACGCAAAGTTCTGCCAAAACCAGAATCAACTACGACCTTTACACCTTCTATTGTCAAGCTGGTTTCGGCTATTGAAGTAGCCAATACAATCTTTCTTCTACCCTGTCGATCAGGCATTATAGCAGCATATTGCTTAGAAATATTTAATTGCCCGAATAATTTATGAATTTGAGTATTTCCAACTTTACCTTTTAGGAGTGATTCACATTTCTTAATTTCTCCTTCACCTGGTAAAAACACAAGAATATCGCCATCCTGCTCATTTAAAGCTCTGGATACGATCCTTGCCGTCAATTCAGGAATCATATACATATCTGAGTCTCCTGTGTATTTTATTTCAACAGGATATTGACGTCCTTCGCTTTTTACAACCTTACTGTTAAGTAAATGAGTTAAATTATTAACATCCAGTGTTGCCGACATCACTATAATTCGCAAATCATTTCGTAGAACCTGTTGTGATTCCAATGAAAGTGCCAATGCCAGGTCTCCAAATAAATTACGCTCGTGAAATTCATCAAAAATTACTAATCCAATATCTTCAATAGCATTATCACTTTGAAGCATTCGGGTAAGTATTCCTTCTGTAACAACTTCTATTCTTGTTTTATTACTAACAACATTATCAAATCGAATTCGATATCCCACAGTTTCTCCTACCTTCTCTCCTATTAAGTCTGACATGCGAGAAGCAATTCCTCTTGCTGCCAAACGGCGGGGTTCAAGCACTATAATCTTTTTATCCTTTAACCAAGGCTGATCAAGCAAAGCTAAAGGAACAATGGTACTTTTTCCAGTCCCGGGAGGTGCATGAATAATTAATCGATTATCATTTACAAGTACTTCGCTTATTTCAGATAATACTTCAACAATAGGTAATTCTATTTTAGATAAATCAAACTTCAACTCTGTCATTTTAAATTTGAGCAAGAATGCAAAGATAACTGAATTCTGTCACTACAAAACACAAAAAAAGCGCCTGGAGAATCCAAGCGCTTTGATAAATATTTTTTATGCTTTTATTCAGCTTTCTTCAACTCTTCGCAACGAGCTTTGATAGTAGGAGCATTTTTTTCTCCTTTATAAATTGATAATACTTCATCACATTTAGCAATTGCTTCATCACATAATGCTACTGATTCAGATTTAAGTGTAGCCCATTGATCAGCATTATCAGATGTTCTTGCATTTAATTTTGCCTGAGCACTTGCATATAATTCGTTTGCCTTTGAAACCAATGGTTTAACTAAATCTTTTTTGATTGCAGTTGTGTATTTACTTGTTGGGAATTTTTCGATAGACTCATCACTTAACTTCTTCATCTCCGCTTCATTTCCCTGTGCATCATAGATTTTGTAACAATAATAATTACAAGCGTCAGCTTTATAATCTAATCCTTTAGCTTGTAAATAATACTTTATTGCTTTATCATTTGCTTTTGTTTTGTATGCACATGTAGCTGCATTATACACCATGGCTGCGTCCATTTCCTCTTCCCAAGATGCAATTGCTTGTTCGTATAAACCAAGGGCTGTTTTGTAATCTTTTGCTTTTAGTGCCTCATTTCCTTCGTTTTTTAGCTCAGCAGCAGATTTGTCCTGAGCAGTTACTCCAACAAACATCAACATCAAAAAGGATAAAGTTGCTAAATACCTCATAATAATAAACTTTTAATCTTTATTTAATAGATTTGATTCATTTCAATGCCCGTAAAAATAGTTTTTTTTTGAAAAACACTAATATTTATAGGGCATTTTCTTTAAAGTTGATTATTTACAAACATTCAGAAGAAACGATTTGAACGATTCAAAATCTTCTGATAGTTCTTCCACATCTTTCTTACCAGCTAGAAAAGCCTTTAATCGATCTGGCTGCTCAACTTTTTGTTTTATTATTTCCTCTACCGTTTCGGGAAACTTTGCTGGATGAGCAGTTGCAAGAAACATACCAAACTCTCCTTCATCCAAAAGTTCTGTCAAAGATTTATAACCTATCGCTCCGTGAGGATCCAATATGTAATCATTATCTGTAAACACTTTTTCAATCATTGCAAAGATATCCTCATTCGGACAAACATAGCCTGTAATTACATTTTTGATTCCTTCCAGTTTCTTATCGAACAAATCCTGAATTCGCACAAAGTTACTTGGATCGCCTACATCCATAGCGTTTGCTGGGGTTGATATACTTTTTGCAGGTGAATATATACCTGAATACAGGTATTTGGGAACAATATCATTAATGTTGGTAGCAGCAATAAAATGTTTAACCGGCAAACCCATTTTATAGGCAATAATTCCGGCAGTAAGGTTTCCAAAGTTTCCACTTGGAACAGAAACTATAATATCTTTTTTACCTTGTTTTACGGCTTGTGCATATCCATAAAAATAATAAACCATTTGTGGTAAGAAACGGGCCAGATTAATTGAATTTGCAGATGTAAGTACCAGTTTATTTTGCAAATCTTCATCCATGAAAGCTGACTTAACCAAACGCTGACAATCATCAAAAGTACCATCAATTTCAATTGCTGTAATGTTTTGCCCCAGAGTTGTAAATTGCTTTTCCTGTACTTCAGACACTAATCCTTTAGGATATAGAACATATACATCAACTCCATCAACACCCAGGAAACCATTGGCCACGGCACTACCCGTATCACCTGATGTTGCAACCAGTACATTAATATGATGTTCCATACCACGTGTAAACTGGGCCATTACCCTTGCCAGGAATCTGGCACCTATGTCTTTAAAAGCAAGTGTTGGTCCATGAAAAAGTTCCAGTGAAGAGATATTTTCACTAACCTTCTGTAAAGGAATAGGAAAATTAAAGGCTTCCTTTGTTAATTCTTTAAACTCTCCTTCTGGAATAGTCGGACAAAAATAAGGTTTAAGCACATGGTACCCTATTTCACCTAAATTCATATTTGGCAAATCGATCCAAAAACTTTCAGGCAAAACAGGAATTTCCTCGGGCATATACAAACCCTTATCAGGTGCCAATCCGTTAATTACGGCATTTTTTAAATCACTTTTATGCGATACGTTATTGGTACTATAAAATTGCATATCCAATTTTTTACTGCTTTAACAACTAACTATTTACTTCCAGATAAAAACACTTTCATAAATTCGGTTTGATCTAAAAAGCCTACATCACCTTTCTTAACCGATTCTTCATCATATTCCTGCACCAAATCAGGCTCATTGCCTGGACGATAGATCATAAATGGTACAAAGTCACGTGTATGTGTTCTTATTTCACAAGGTGTTGGGTGATCTGGTAACATAGCAATGCTTAATTCATCTTTATGCTTAGCCAAATACTCCAAAGCTGGTTTTACAACCAATTGATCAATATCCTCAAGAGTCTTAATCTTTAATTCAACATCACCTTCATGTCCGGCTTCGTCGGGTGCTTCGATGTGAAGAAATACGTAATCATTACTTTCAAGAGCATTTAAAGCAGCCTCGGCTTTACCTGAATAGTTTGTATTAAATAGACCTGTTGCCCCTTCAACAAAAACAGATTGAAGTCCTCCCAGTTTACCCAAACCATGGATCAAATCAACAGCCGAAATAACAACACCACTTTCAAGTCCATAAAGCTCCTTTAGAGTTGGCATGCTAGGTTTAAAACCGGCAGACCACGGCCAAATCATATTAGCTATTGCCTTTCCATTTTCTTTTCTCTTTTGATTAACCGGATGATTTTCTAGAACGCTTTTTGATTTAAACATCAACTCTCGTAACAAATCAGCTGTTTCATGTCCTTCAGCAGGAGTTGGTAATATTTTATCAATTTTTTCACCAGGAACATCATGAGGTGGAATACAATTTAATCCATTCTTCCCTCCCTTGATAATCATAACATGACGATAACTTACCCCTGCATAAAAACTGACTCTGTCATCACTCATCTTATCATTCAATTCGTCAATCAGTTCTTTAGCTTCCTCTGTGGTAATATGTCCTGCAGAATGATTCAACAGAATACCATTTTCCTCACTCACCAAATTACACCGGAAAACCAGATCATCCTCAGAGAATTCAATTCCAAGAGCTGCAGCTTCCAATACTCCTCTACCCTGATAATATTTGGCAGCATCGTATCCCATTATGGTCATATTTGCTACTTCAGAACCAGGATGAAGTGAATCGGGCACTGTTTTTAAGAATCCAGTTCTTGAAATCTTACATAACTGGTCAATATGTGGTGTTTTGGCTGCCATCATCGGTGTTTTTCCGCCCAATCTTTCTATAGGGCGATCAGCAAAACCATCAGCCAGAATTACTAAATATTTCATAGATTAATGTTTTTCATTTGTTTGTTAAGATGCAGCTTTAATGCATAACTAACCCTAAAAATCAGGGAATTGTTTAAAGGTTAACAACTTTAATTATATCTGCAAAAACACCTGCCGCAGTAACATCTGCACCCGCACCATAACCTTTTATTTCCATCGGATGATCGTAATAATAATCGGTACGTAACATTATTTTGTTATTACTGTCTTCAAGCTGATAGAACGGATGACTGGCATCCACCTCAATAAATCCAACTTTTGCCTTACCTTCTTTTAATGAAGCTGCATATCGTAAGATCATTCCTCTACTCTCAGCCTCTTTTCTTTTTTGCTCGAAAGCCTCATCATAGTCTTTTAAACGAGCCATGAATTGCTCAACCGATTCATCTGTAAAGAATTCCTGTGGAAGAAATGGGGTAATATCAATATGCTTTTCTTCCAACGGATACTCACACTCACGTGCTAGAATTAACAATTTTCGCAACACATCTTTACCAATTAAATCGATACGTGGATCTGGTTCGCTATAACCTTTTTCTTTGGCTTCCTGAACAACCTCAGATAATTTTCTTTCGGCAGACACATTATTGACAATATAATTCAGTGTACCTGATAATACGGCTTCCAACTGAAGAATCTTATCTCCACTTTGTATCATACTATTAATCGTATTGATAATTGGTAATCCAGCACCAACATTTGTTTCAAACAGGTACTTTACTCCTTTTTGAACAGCAGTTGTCTTCAGCTTTTTATACGTTTCGTAATCAGAAGAACTGGCTATTTTATTTGCGGTAACCACCGAAACATTATTCTGAAGTAATTTTAAATAATGTTGTGCAACTTGTGGGCTGGCAGAACAGTCAACAAAAACACTATTAGACATGTTGTTTTCAATTATCTGATCAACAAACTGAGCAATATTGCCAGGACTAGCCTCTTTCAAAACTTCTAATGCAGATTCAAGATCCAAACCTCTATCTTTAAAAATCATTTGTCTTGAATTGGCAATACCGGCAACACGAATGCTTAAACGTTCCACTTTAAGCAATCTTTCTGCCTGGCGTTCGATCTTTTTTAAGAGACTTTTTCCAACTGTTCCAACACCAGCTAGGTAAAGGTGAATTGCCTGATACTGGCTAAGGAAGAACGTTTCATGCACAACGTTAAGCGCCTTTCTTAAATCATCCTGATGAACAACAAAGGATACATTTAACTCTGAAGCACCCTGAGCTATTGCATATACATTGATACCGTTCTTTCCTACATCATTAAACAATTTACCTGAAACACCGGAAGTATGCTTCATTCCCTCTCCCACTATGGCAACTACTGCCATATTACTATCTACCAGTACTCCGTTTATTTGTTTACGACTAATCTCTTTTTCAAATTCATTTACCAAAGCCATTTTTGCTATTTCAGCCTCGGTTGAATTAATAACAACTGAAATACTGCTTTCGCTTGATGCCTGAGAAATAAGAATGATGTTAACGTTTTCAGAAGCTAATGCTTTAAACATTCTCATAGAAATACCCGAAACACCAATCATACCATTACCTTGAAGAGTTAAAAGACTCACATCTTTGATCGATGATAATCCTTTTACTTTTCTTTCTTCATCGGTATTTTTATCTATTAAAGTTCCCGGTGCCTCTGGATTAAAGGTATTTTTAATTAATATCGGAATTTGCTTTTGAAGCGCTGGTATAATAGTTGGAGGATAGATTACTTTTGCTCCAAAATGTGATAACTCCATTGCTTCGGCATAGCTCAGATGATCCAAACAATATGCACGTTTTATCACTCTTGGATCGGCAGACATAAAACCATCCACATCAGTCCATATCTCCAATATTTCAGCATCTAATCCGGCAGCTAATAAAGCGGCAGAATAATCTGAACCTCCTCGACCTAAAGTGGTATTATCTGCGTGCTCATCACTGGCAATAAATCCTGGAAAAACAGCAACTTCTGGCAAACTAAACTTTAGTTCACCGATATTTTGCATGGTTTCGTTGATTTTCACAACATGGCCACGACCGTTTATCTCTGTTTTAATAAACTTACGACTATCAAATAATTTAGCTTCCGTAATTAAATATGAGATAATATTTGAAGATAACCTTTCACCACAACCTGAAATGGTATCGTAACTTTTCGTACTTAGTTCACCCGTTAAGCTTACACCTTTTAATAACTGCTCCAACTCTTTCCAAATTACACTCAGGTCTTCCTGAAGTATAACTTCTACAGAAGGAGTAAACAGTTCCGATATAATCTTATTATGTTTTTCTTTTAAATAACTTAATACATCCTGATATGCTTCGCCTTTAACCGCTTTTTTGGATGCATTAATTAGTTCATCTGTTACACCGCCTACTGCCGAAACTACAACGACCTTGGGACCTTGTATCTTTTCAACAATACGCTTAACACTTAGCATAGCTACAGATGAACCCATTGAGGTACCTCCAAACTTAAGTACTTTCATATTTATAAGTAAAATGTGATAACAAAATAGAATAAAAACCTGACCTGATGATATTAACAATTATACCCCCAAAGGGGTTGTGGTATTTGTTAGAGTAGATGTAAGATTATAAATCATCATTATTTCTGTCACTTGTTTTAGAATACAACACAAATATAATTAGATAATTATCAAATCAAAAATAACAGCCCATTTTTTGCATTAATTTGAAGATCAAATTCACAAAACTGTCTTCAAAATAAATTCCAACACTCATTATTCTAACGTAACTCTAATTACATATCCAAATGTAATTATTGGCTGAAATAGAATGCATAACTATCCTTAAAAAATGATATCTATTAACTTGCAAATCAGAAAAGACAATACATCTTTCTCTTTACTTTCTGAAATAGTTTTTGTAAATTATATACAAAATTACGTACCTAAATAGTTATCACATGAAACGGATTGGCATTGCATTATTATGGATAATATTCGTAATTCTTATTACGGGATGTAATCAAAAGCCAAAAATTGGTTTTTTGATGGATAGCCTCAATAACGAGAGATGGAAAAAAGATAAAGAGCTGTTTGTTCAAAAAGTTGAAGAACTGGGAGGTACAGCAATTGTTGAAATTGCTAATACCGATCCGGAAAAACAAATTTTACAGGCTCAGGAAATGATTGATCAGGATATAGATGTTTTGGTCGTTGTTCCTGTAGACCTTCAAAAAGCTGCTGAAATAGTAAAATTAGCCCATCGAAATTATGTTCCTGTTATCTCTTACGACCGCTTAATAAAAGACTGCAATCTGGATTACTATATATCAACCGACAATATTCATGTCGGTGAATTACAGGCTAATTATCTTACAAAGATCTCACCCCAAGGTAAATATGCTTTAATCAGTGGACCTAAGAGTGATTATAATGCTTATTTACTTCATTTAGGATGGATGAATATATTACAACCTTTAATTGATAAAGGAGATATTGAAATTGTTGTGGATGAATTCTCCAACTTTTGGCTTCCCGATGAAGCTTTCAGAATTATGAATGCCTATTTGAAAACATCAGATCAGGTTGATGCTATCATTTGTGGAAATGATGCTCTGGCCTCAGGTGTTATTATTGCCCTGAAAGATGCACACAAAGAAGGGACCGTTTTACTTGCAGGACAGGATGCTAACATACAGGCCGTTAGAAATATTGTTGCAGGCAACCAAACCATAACAATTTACAAACCCATTGAAGCATTGGCGTTTGCTGCTGCCAATGCAGCTATGAAAATTGCAGATGGAGAAGCACCTTCAAATATGAATATCACTGTTAATAACGGTAAAAGATTAGTACCTGCTATACTTTTAGAAGCTAGTGTTGTTAATCGCCAAAATATCAAAATGACTGTTATATCAGAAGGGTTTATGGGTGAGAGTGAAGTTTTTAATTAATCACCTATAACATTTTATTTAAATGGCCGCCAAAAGCGGCTATTTTTTTGTTTGATAGCCCGTGATGATTACCTATTTTTGAAAAAAGATTAATGCATGTCGCAACTAAAAATATACAGAGCCTCCGCCGGTTCTGGTAAAACATATACTCTTTCGGGCGAATTTATCAAGCTATTATTTGAAGATCCTTTAAATTACAAAAGCATACTGGCAGTTACCTTTACCAATAAAGCTACCTCCGAGATGAAAAACAGGATTCTCGAAAATTTATATGCCTTATCGGTTGAAAATGATGCTGATTATCTTGAAGATTTAATGAAGATTTATAACAAATCAAAAAAACAAATACAAAAGACTGCGCGACATTTATTAATTAATATTCTAAATGATTTTTCGAAATTCTCAGTTAATACAATCGATAGTTTCTTTCAGAAAGTAATTCGTTCATTTGCTTATGAAGCTAATCTGCCTGCGGGTTTTAAGGTGGAACTTGATACCGATCGAGTTTTATCACAGGCGGTTGATGAATTACTAAGAGAATTAGAATTAAAAGGAAATGAAGAACTTCGTGGATGGCTTATCAATCATACATTATCAAAAATTGAAGACGGAAGAGACTGGAATATCGCCAGTGAGCTAAAAACACTTGGTAAAGAAGTATTTAAAGAGGAATTTCAGAGTTTGAATAGTGAAACCCTAGAAAAACTGCAAAATAAACAACTTCTTAACCTCTATAATAAACAATTACGACAGATCACTCACGACTTTGAAAACGCTGTTAAAAACCTTGCATCGGAAGGATTGCTGGTTATAAAGCAACATGGAGTTAACTACGACATGCTTCATTTAAAATCAAGGTCTCCACTTAAAAATCTTGAAAAACTTAGTCTTCTGCAAAAGGCAGATGATATTCTTACTATTCAGAAATTAATTCCGTTAGTTGATAATCCGGAAGAGTGTTTTAACAAGAAGAATAACGAATCGGATAATAACAAAATAGCTGATTGCTTTGGTGACGGGTTAAATAAAATATTATTCGACCTTTCTGAACTCTTTATAAAAAACAAGACAAATTATTGCACGGCCAGACTTATTTCGTCAAATATTAATGCACTGGGTATAACAACCGATATTGCGATTAAAGTTCAGGAAATAGCTCGTAACGAGAATTTATTTCTACTTGCTGATGCCAATAGATTGTTGTTTCAGATTATTGATCAGAATGAAACACCTTTTATCTATGAAAAAACAGGAACACGCTATCAAAACTATATGATAGATGAATTTCAAGATACCTCTCGATTGCAATGGAATAATTTTAAACCTTTGCTTTTGAACAGTGTAGCTGAGGATAAAATGGCAATGATTGTTGGGGATGTAAAGCAATCAATTTATCGCTGGCGTAATTCAGACTGGAAATTGTTAAGTGATCAGGTTGAAAATGACTTCAGTGATTTCGGAACAGATCCTCTGATTCTGGAAACAAATTGGAGAAGCTTTGAAAATATCATTCATTTCAACAATATTGTATTCAAAGAAGCAGCCAGAATGCTTCAATATGAATTTATTTCATCAACAGAAGAAAACAACCCTCAGTTTGAAATACCTGAAGATTTAAAAACAAAAATAACGAAAGCATATGATGATACGGTTCAGAAAGTAGCTTCAAAATCAACAGGAACAGGTGGCTATATTAAAATGGCTTTTCCGGAAGGCAGTAAAAAAGCCGAATTTATGATTAATGCAACAACCAAGGCTGTTGAAGAAATTGAGTCCTTACTTGCTAAGGGTTATGAATACAAGGACATTTGTATTTTGGTTCGTCGTAAAAAAGAAGGTCAGCAAATAACAGAAGCTTTGCTTTCGGGAATTTATTCAACCACGAATCAAAAACATCCGGTTATTTCAAACGAAACACTTTTGCTGGGTAGTTCTCCGGCCGTAAACCTGGTAATTCAACAAATTAAGTACATTCAGGATCCCGAAAACACAGTTTATGAAGCCTATGTAGATTTATACAACTCGTTTTACAAAGTTGACAATGTTGACCAAGTTGGCAGTTGTGATGGAACAGATTTAATTAGTAGTGATCAAACTATTAAAGAAGTACTAAAACAAAAATTACTTGAATTAAAAGGTCAGCCTTTGTTTGAAATGGCCGAAACATTGGTGCGTGAATTACCCCAGCAAATTTTTGAGCATCAGTTTATTTTCATCCAGGGATTATTGGATGCAATACGCGACTATGTGACCAACTATTCTGTTAATGTGCATGATTTCATTGCCTGGTGGGACGATAAAGGTATGAACACAGCCATATCAGTTCCGGAAGGACAAAATGCAATTAATGTAATGACCATACATAAATCTAAAGGTCTGGAATTTAAGGCAGTGGTCATTCCCTATTGCAACTGGCCTATAGATGACAAAGGTTTTGGAAGCCTGATATGGTGTAAACCCCAAAGTGAACCTTTTAATCAAATAGATCTTGTGCCTGTATCATACAATTCACAACTACTTCAATCTCATTTTATTGGTGAATATCTTGATGAAAGATTGCATCAGTTTGTAGATAATCTAAACCTGCTATATGTTGCTTTTACCCGCGCCAAAGAAAGCCTGATCGTATTGGGAGAACAACCTACAAAAACAGGAGGACTTAAAAGCGTATCCAATATTTTACATCGAATTGTCAATCAACTTAACCTGGTACAGATCGATGATGCTTCCAGAAAAGAAAAAATGATTGCTGCATGGGACATTGACCATTTGATTTTTGAATACGGAGCAATACCAGCGAATGAAAACAATAAAATAAATGAACCTCAGACCGAAAATTACATCGTTCGCACCTATGCCTTAAGTGATCGGATTAAAATTCACCCTGAAAGCATGATATTGAATTCACCTGACGGGCTTATTAATCTGAAAAAAGGCAAGTTAATGCATAAGTTATTTGAACTGATTGTAACATCTGAAGACGTTGAAAGAGCAGTAATGCAACTTATAATCAATGGTCAGATTAAAACTTCGGAAAAAGATAAAATTATCGATTTTATAAGCGAAAAAATTAATCAACCATTGGTATCTGAATGGTTTAACCCCCAAAATACAATCATTAACGAAGGTGATATACTAACGCCTTCTGGACTATATCGCCCTGATCGTGTAATTATAACAAAAAATGAAACCATCGTTATTGATTATAAATTTGGTGAAATCAGAAACGACAAATATAGATCTCAGGTTAACCGTTATAAAAACCTCTTAATTAGAATGGGTTATAAAAATGTGAGAGGTTTTTTATGGTATATGGGATCCGAGAATTTAATTGAAGAAGTACTTGATCAACCGCAACAAGGTAAACTTTTCTAAATCAGAACTGATATTCATTAATTTTTCCTGTCATAATAGATAACTGCTCTTTCATCATTTGAAATGAAGCATTAACTTTTTCAAAATTAGTATGTAAAGACTCTGTTGAATCATGTAAATCGAAGCTTTTATTATTGGTAAAGCCAACATTGGTCCGTAATATCTGAAGATCTTCACTTAACTTCTCTACGTCTGAGTTATTCTGATCAACCTTATGTACAATATCCGAAATAATTTCAATTATCGAATTAAGATTGCTTCTAATCTCGTTTGCTTTTGAAGCTACTGATGCTGAAGACTGAACAGTAAGATCTGCCAATTTACGAACTTCTCCAGCTACAACTGCGAACCCTTTACCAGCGTCACCTGCTTTACTAGCTTCTATTGAGGCATTTAAAGAAATAATATTAGTTTGTGCTGCAATACTGTCAATCTGATCAAGTGATTTTTCAATTTCATCGGAGTGATGCACCATTTCCTCAATCACTTTTTTGTAATTAACAATCTTTTCCTGAGTTAGCTTAAAGTTATTTTCTACAATACCCATCGATCTTAGGGCTGTATTTACAACTCTCTCTGACTCACCTGAACTTTTACCTAATCTTTCTCCTATCTCACGCACATGATAAAGTGATTTATTTAAATCTTCCAATGTAGTTACGCCATTATTGGTATGTTCGAAGTCGTTTAAAATAGTACCAGAATAATTGGTTACTTTTAATATTTCCTTTAAAAGCAATTTGATACTTTCGATACTTGAATTAATGCCTTTTATTATCACTCCAATAGTGTCATTACTCTCCAGTATAATTAAATCAGGAATATTTTTATTACTTAAATCATCTGCAACATTGGCAATTAGCCTTAATTTTTTAATTAACAACAATTTCACAAAGCCATAACTTACTAAACCAACAGTTATACCAGCGCAAATGCAACCAATTAAAAACCAAATAAACATTCCTTCTTTCCAATGCACAAAGAAGTTAGCATAAACAGGGAATACAAATCCCATTATAATTCCAAATGCTAACATGCATAACTGTAGTCGTCTTAGAATACTTTTTTTAAACATGTTTGGGTAGGTGTTTTGTTAAAAAAAATACAATTCATAACTCTAACAAAACTCCTATTATAAAGTTCAATTAAGAAACTTACATACAGGTAAATAAAACAATCAAATACTTAATTTAAAAATCGAATTTTAGAATATATTTAATGAATCTTTTATTACTTGTTTGTTTTTTTTGTCGCCCTGGGTTTCTTCTTTTTCTTTTCAACCGCATAACCAAATTTACCAATGCGTTTTCCCACTTCGAAATAATGTCCGTGAGAATAAGTTATCGGCCTTGCTTTTTGCAAACTAAAAGCACCTGTTTTTTCGTCAATATATTTTTCATCTGCTTTCACATTAACCACTTCGGCAATAAACATATCATGTGTTCCAAGCTCTTTAATCTCAGTAACTACACACTCAATATTAACAGATGATTCTTCAATGATGGGTGCCTTTACCTTAAGAGCCTTTCCGGGAGTAAGATGCATTTCTTTAAACTTATCAAACTGCCTTCCTGACCTAACGCCACACCAATCGGTTGCATAAGCAATATCTTTTGTTGTTAGATTGATAACAAACTCTCCGGTTTCTTTAAGAATGGGATAAGAATGTCGCCCTTTTCGAACAGATATATAACACATTGGCGGATCAGAACATATTGTTCCTGTCCATGCTATTGTTATTATATTATAGTTTTCCGGCTTATCTCCTACTGTTACCATTACAGCAGGAAGTGGGTAAATCATATTTCCTGGTTTCCAATCTTGCTTTCCCATATTCTTACGTCTTTATTATACAAAAATAACATATAAAAATTAGGCTAAAAGCATTTTCATAAAAGGCATAGAATCCCGCTTATATGTTTTGCTTAAAAGTTGTACTTTATAAAATGAGATACTTTTTAATTAGTTCAATTCTTTGCTTTGGTCTTTTTTACTCAATATTCTGAAACTAATTTACATTGGAATATTTTGAAGTGAGTAGTTATTTTAATTCTAACTATGCGATTGAAGATAACCCATTGACTAAACATGATAGCATTACATAGGGACAGAGCTATAGTTTAACAGGAAAGTTAGATTTTGGATATAATAAAGTTTTAAATCTTGGATATTTTATAAGGTTTTAACAGAAAACATCTGTTATTCAAATAGATGTTTTCTGTTAAATTAATATATTCAACTACAATACCTCCAGATGTTCAGCTGTAGTAATTTTTTCACAATAATGACATTTTAGAGCTAGGGGCTCCTTACCTGCTAATGAAAATTTTGTTGTAATCTTCTCATTATTAGTAATACATTTTGGGTTGAAGCATTTTGCTATACCTATAATACGCTCTGGTATTTCTACATTTCTTTTTTCAACAACCTGATAATCTTTAATGATGTTTAATTTGGCTGACGGAGCAACTAATGAAATTTTATTAATATCATCATCAGCGAAGAATTTTTTAGCCACTTTAATGATAGCCTTTCTTCCTTGCTTTTTACTTTTAAAGTTTGTTCCAAAAGTTATCATACTCTCGCTTTGATCCAAACCTAAGATGGAAATAACTTTAAACAAATGATTTGCCGGAATATGATCAATTACAGTTCCGTTTTTTATAGCGCTTACGTTTAATTCTTTTTTAACCATGACTTCTTACTTTATCAATTCTTAAATTATTTCACTAAACCTAAAATTGAGGCTATGATGGCCATTCGCGCATAAACACCATTCTCGGCTTGCTGAAAGTAATAGGCTTTAGGATTATCATCAACATCAGTATGAATTTCGTTAACCCGAGGCAGAGGATGAAGAATTCTCAAATTATCTTTAGTATGATTAAGCATTGAATTACGCAATACATATACATTCTTGACTTTTTCATATTCGATTGGATCAGAAAAACGTTCACGTTGAACCCTTGTCATATATAAAATATCGGCTTCCGATATGATATCTGTAAATTCCTTGTGTTCGTAATATTTGATACCTATTGAGTCTAAAAACAACTTATACTCATCAGGCATTTTTAAAGAGTCTGGAGCAATAAAATTAAAAGTGGTATTAAAATGTGACATAGCCATTAATAAGGAATGCACCGTACGTCCGTATTTTAAATCACCCACCATAAAAATATTCAAATTGTCTAAAGTTCCCTGAGTTTTATAGATTGAATACAAATCCAATAAGGTTTGAGTAGGGTGTTGGTTGGCACCATCTCCGGCATTTATAATAGGCACACTTGACTGTTCAGATGCATATCGAGCAGCTCCTTCTAATGGATGACGCATTACAATCAAATCACTATAATTACTAACCATTTTAATGGTATCTTTAAGTGTCTCGCCTTTAGTGGTAGATGAAGATGACGAATCGGAAAATCCTATAATACCACCTCCTAATCGAGTGATAGCAGTTTCGAAGCTTAAACGGGTTCGGGTTGAGGGTTCAAAAAATAGTGTTGCCACAACTTTACTATCCAAAAGCTTTTGATTAGGATTTGCCTCAAATTCTGAAGCCAACTCAACAATGCGCATGATCTCATCCTTAGAGAAATCAGTGATGGATACTAAACTTTTGTTCTTCATTTGCATTCTTTTTTAGCGATTAATCATACCACAAGGCACGACAGATATTTTGGTTTATTATTTTTAGTTTGAGAATTATTAAAAAGAGAAAGAACCGAAGATTTCACAAAAAAAAGACCTGATAAAAATATCAGGTCTTTTAAAAAATATCTAAAAATGAAAAATTGCTCTTTGTTATAGGTAACGTCACTAAAGAAAGAAAAACCATTACTTAACTTATCGTCAACCGGATGATAAGCATGGCATTTATGACGCCCGTTTGTATTAATTTCTTTCTTCATTCCGGAATTCAAAGATACGTAAATTTAATATTAATTACCAAGGAAAACTCTTTTTAAAAAATAACAATTGGGTAACTTTGATAAATATCAAAATCACCCAATCATTTGCTTTTCAAGCCTTAATTATGCTCTTATAATTTTATTCTTTCACCTCTTCCATCATAACTTCAACAGCCTTTTCTAACTGCTCATCTCTACCTGATGTCATAATCTCATAGGTATTTTTAACCTTCACATCTGGTTCTAATTGCGAATTTTCAAGATACTGTCCATTCATATCTTTGGCTCCTACTTGCGGAATACCAAAAACCAATGAAGGGTCCTGCATACGCTCCCACCAAACTGCAGTCATTGTACCAGGCACAGGCATTCCTATTAATTTACCAATTTCCAAAGCATGATACGCAAATGGGAAAGCATGCGCATCAGAGTAGTTTCCTTCACTCATAAGTACACAGGATGGTTTATTCCATTTAGCAATGGGTTCTGAACCAAAGAAACGTCCACCTGGATAATAATCAACATATCGCTTACCACTTAAAAAAGTTACCAAATCATCGTGCAACCAGCCACCACCATTAAAGCGGGTATCAACAATTAAAGCCTTTTTATCATGATTACGGCCTAAAACTTCAGAGTAGAACTCACGGAAACTTGGAGAATCCATTCCTCTTACATGGACATAACCAATGGTGCCATTCGATAGTTTTTCCGTCTCCTCTCTCCTGTTTTTTATCCATCGTTCATATAACAACTGATCTTCCTGACCTTGTGTAATTGGTTTAACTGTTTCATTCCATCTTTGTCCACTAGCAGGGCTGTATAAACCTAGCAACGTTGGTTTACCTGCTTTATGATTCATTATTTTATACTTATTAGCATTGGTAACCTGAACACCATCAATCTTTTCGATAATTACTCCTGTAGCTATTTTAGATTCATCATCCACTACCGGACTTTTGTCCATTACCTCTGTAATTTTTAGACCTAATCCATCGTAATTATTATCATAAAATAAACCTAAATGAGCTGTCTGATCACCTCCCTTTGCACTATGATAATAGCGACAACCAGTATGAGATCCATTCATTTCACCCAGCAATTCACTCATCATTTCTGAGAAATCGTAATTATTACTGATGAAAGGTAAAAACCTGGAATACTCACTCTTATAAAACTCCCAATCAACATTATGCAAATCACTACGATACCACTTTCGCATCACCTGACGCCAGGCATGTTCAAGCATTGCTTCTCTTTCACCTTGAGTGTCCAGGTACATTTCGGCCTTGTAACTTACAGCTTTGGTACTGTTATCAGAAGTACTAATCTTCATTATTTTACCACCCGACATTACAAAAATATTGTTGAACGAAGAATCGGCCTGCATATAACCTCCTTGTCCATCAAGTACTGCTACTTTTTTTGTCTCGTTCTTCTTAAAATCCTGTACCCATAAATCATGACCTTTTTCGAAACGACTTAAATAATATAATTTATCTCCTTCTGGAGAAAGCAAAGCTCCGGCAAGTGATGAAGAATGAATGGTTAAACGTTGTTTACGATCTTCCAATCCATTCATCTGAATTTTGATCAATTCATCGGCTTTTTCTTTATCATCCCCTTTTTTGTCTTTCTTTTTATCGTCAGATGTATCATCTTTTTTCTTTTCTTTTTCTGCCTCTTTTTTCAATTCAAGTTCTTCTTTTGTCAGTTTGAACTGATCAAAGCTTTCCTGATTAAAAAACAAAGCATATACATCATCTGTAGCACCCCAACTACCATGATTTCGCATACCATTTTTATCAGTAAACCAAATCATCGCATTTCCTTTCATCATCCATTGTGGCCGGTTATCACCATATCCACTTTTTGTTATATTAATGACTTTTCCTGAACCATCAGCCGGCACTAATCCTATTTCATTAACCATCCAATGATTTGGTGTATAATCAACTAAAAACCATTTACTATCAGGAGACCATTGATACCACTGGTCTCCATCAGAATAGGAGTAATTATATTTACCGTCAAGAATAGTTCTGACAGCCTTCGTCTTTAGATTAATTACCTTTAATATGACTCTGTTCTCCAGATAAGCTACTTCCTTACCATCAGGCGAATAATGTGGTTGGAAGGTTTCTTCATCAATCTCAAGGATTGGTTCTTCTTTTATAAGTGTTGAATTGGAAAAATATAAATCATCATCACTTACTATTGTTGATTGATATAAATTCCAACTTCCATTTCTTTCAGAAGCATAAACTAATGATCTTCCGTCAGGACTAAAACTCACTGACCTTTCCTGTTCAGGAGTAGAAGTAATCCTTTTAGTAGTTCCATATTCAGTTGAAGTTACAAACACCTCTCCTCTTACAATAAAGGCTATTTCTTTACCATTCGGAGATAAATCCATTTCATTGGCACCACTGCTTAAACTCATGTATTCAAGTTCACTGTCACCATTATCAAGGTTTATTTCAACATTAACCTTTTGAGGATCTTGTCCGGGTGTTTGTGTATATATTTCACCATTATAGCCATAACAAAGAACATCATTTTCTGAAATGGTAAGGAATCGTAATGGGTGATTTTTAAACGACGAAACTTGACTCACTTTTGCAGGATCACTCAAAGGAAATTTACAAACATTAAAAGTACCAAACTGCTCACTTAAGTAATAAACGGTTTGCTGATCTGAGGACAATACAGGATACCTGTCTTCACCTTTAAATGAACTTAACTGAGTATGCGAACCATCTGCAATATTATATTTCCATAAATCACGTGTAACAGCTGAAGTATGATGTTTTCTCCAAGGGTCTTCATACCCTTTATAATCCTGGTACAGCATAAAATCACCATTCGTACTATATACAACTTCCTCTGCAGGTGTGGTTAATAATTGATTGACATCACCCGTTTCAATGTTCACATTATATAACTCTGAAAATCGGCCATATGGAAACTGTGTTGAAGCGGCATCATCCAAAATCCTACCTGAAAAAACTATATTCTGTCCATCAGGTGTAAATGAATAAGCCACCTCGTTTGTTGAATGATAAGTTAATCGTCGTGCACTACCTCCTTCTGCAGGTATAATAAATACATCAAAATTCCCATAACGATCCGATGCAAATGCAATAGATTTTCCGTTAGGAGACCATACTGGCCTGTAATCATGAGATGGATGAATTGTTAACGGCACAGCCATTCCGCCTTCAGCATCAACTTTATAAATATCTCCTTTAAAAGAAAATACAATTTGTTTGCCATCAGGTGAAATGGCAGGATATCTCATCCAAACTGGTTGAGCAAAACTTTGAGCAAAAAATACTGCAAAAAAAGCAAGTAAAGCCCACTTCATACTTTTCATAGTTATTAAGGTTTAAAAGTTTATGTGAATTCTTCGTATGCATTTTGTTAGGAAAATCAAATGTAAGAAGTTAAATCTTTATATTCAATAAAGTAAATTTGTTCAAAAAGTGAAAACTATTTAAAATTTTAAGATACATCTTACTACCTACTCCAAATAATTAGTAAATTTGAATTAGAAACTAAAAATTAACTGTCCACCCAAATCCATACTTTTCCCTAAATATACAATCTGCATTATCTGATTGTTTATAATTTATTGACATTATTCATTAAATGGAAAGTTGTGTACACAGATATAAAATTTTGAAAGAGCATAACCTGATAATTCGATATTTCAGAAATAAAGTTCTTATTAATGATCTGTATACAAATATTATTCAGAGTTTATCGGATAAGGATTATAATTCAAATCTTAAATCCCTTTTTGATTTCAGAGAAGCTGAATTTAATATAGATATGGATGAAATAAGAATATTTGCAGATAACATCCGGAAGCATCCATCATTACAAACGAAAAGAATAATCGTTTTTTTAACTCATACACCAAATCAAGTTGTTTTCAGTAATTTATTGGAATCGTTTCAAAAGTATAAAAGATTTCAAATTCATACTGTCTCCGGCATAGATACTGCTATTTCTCAATTTGGAATTAAAAAATCAGTCAGAACTTTAATAGAAGAAGCAATTAACAATATGAAATCTTCTACATAACCTTATTTTTCTACAATTAGTTTCAAAAATATAAATCAGAAAATTGACAATTCTTTGGGATTTAAAGGCATTAAACAACCATGAATTATTCAGTTCGCATATAATATCTAATCATTAATCGGAATAATCACTCATATTTCTTTATTGATTATTTTCTGGTTGTAATTGACGAATTTACTACATGATTAACAACTGTAAGCCAATAAATTTGTGATTATATAATGTAACTATATTCAAGAACAATCATGAAAATAACCTTTCTAATTATTCTATTTAGTATTACTTCCTTATTAGTTAAAGCTCAAACATTAACATGGACCGTTAGTACGGAAGGAAATACCTGGCAACAATCGAAAGTTAAATTACAATCAAAGTCATCAACTGAGCCTATTCTTGAGGTTAATGGAGATGAACATATTGTAACCTTTAAAGCTTGGGGAACTTGTTTTAATGAACGCGGTTGGGATGCGTTAAACTTACTTCCAAGAGAAGAACAGGAATCAATCCTTAAAAACTTATTCTCGCCAAGTGGAGATTTGCAATTTACTTTAGGTCGTTTTTCAATGAATGCCAATGATTATGCCCGTGATTGGTATAGTTGCGATGAAGTATCAGGTGACTTTCAGCTTAAATACTTTAATATTGATAGGGATAAAACTACGCTAATTCCGTTTATAAAAGCAGCACAAGAGCAAAATCCGAAACTAAGTTTTTGGATTTCACCTTGGTCACCTCCGTCCTGGATGAAGATTAATCATTATTACTCAGTCGTTAGTAATGATCAGTATAATGAAATGGATCCAAAAATGAATTTTCTTTTATTTGAAGGATTAGAACAAAAAGACAACAGTGTTTTTCCGCATCAAATAACAGTTAATAACTACTTTATACAAGAACCACGTTATCTGACAACATATGCCAATTATTTCTGCAAATTTATTTCAGCTTATCAGGAAGAAGGGATAAATATTGATATGGTAATGTTCCAAAATGAACCCTGGAGTTATACTCCCTACCCTGGCTGTGCTTGGACTCCTGAAGGGATTATACAATTTAATGCTGAATATCTTGCTCCTGCCCTAAAGAAGCAACATCCTGATGTTAAATTATATTTTGGAACCATAAATACCAACCGTTATGATGTTGTTGATCAGGTTTTATCGGATCCACGTATGCCTGAAACATTTGACGGTGTTGGATTTCAATGGGAAGGTGGTCAGATTCTTCCAAAACTTCGTGAGAAATATCCTAATTATAAATATGTACAAACCGAAAGCGAATGTGGCTGGGGATCATTTGACTGGGGTGCTGCAGAACACACCTTTCAGTTGATAAATCATTATCTGGGCAACGGTTGCGAAGAATATACATTTTGGAATGCTATTTTGAGTGATGACGGAATAAGTGGCTGGGGCTGGAAGCAAAATGCTCTTATCCGTGTGGATTCCAAAACCAAAACAGCAACTTATACTCCCGAATATTTTGCAGTTAAACATTATACTCAATATATCACTCCAGGTAGCAAAATTTTGGCTTTTGTAAATAATAAAGATGAAAAAACGCCTGTTATGATTATAAAAAATCCACAAGGGAAATTATCAATATTTGCGGGAAATTTTAATTATGAGGCTAAAGAAATAACTGTAAAAATAGGTACGAAATACCTGGAAGTTAACCTTCCTGGTCATTCATTAAATTCGTTCCAGATGAACTAAAATATTAATATGGCATTAAGTCATGTTTCAATACAAACCAACCCATTCCGACAACACAATTGACTGAATGTTTGTATAAGTCCCATTAATTGGGACTTTTTTATTGTTTTAAGTACATAGAATTTTATTTGTATAATAAATAATCTAAACATCCAATTGCGAGATTAAATGATATACAATCTATTTAATTGCTTTTAAGAACAGTTATGTTATAAAAACTAGAGTACACACAAATAGAAAACCTTAAATATTGTTCCTAGAATATCAACTTGACATTTAATTAAGCACGTCTGTCACAATTAATCTCAATTTAATCATTTCCCTATTGACATTTAATTGGGAATAATAGAATTTTGCTGAATTAGTATTGGAACAAATTAAATAAATAAGATATGATTAGACTTAGCCAAAAACTGTTTGTTATTATTTTAACAATTGGGATGACTTTTCTTGCTTCGTGTGAGAAAGAAAATACTGAAATTGAATCAGGAAACATCCCTGGTATGGGTGAAACACCCGGTGATTTTGAAATCTCAGAAGCCTTTGTATTGCCAGCTGGAATTGAAATGTCTGCCATTACAGGACTTTCTTCAATTGAAATTACTGATGTCGACCTTTCTTTAAAGAAAACTTCAGATAGAAGAGAAAGAGGTTGTGGTAGTCAGGTACAATGTGAACTAACCTTTGGAAATGCTAATGCCGAAGATTGTGATATAGAAATTAAAGGTGGAACTATTTTTGAATGTTTAGAAGAAGATGGACAAAGTGGAATGTGTATGCAAACCATCAGAATACATGTACTTGGCCATAGTAAGGTTCAAGTTAAATTTTATTTACAATGTTTAAATGAAGGTAGACCAGCAAGTAGAACTGTTGACACATATATAATCAGAGGTGTTACAGCTTCTAAGTCCTTCAAGGATTTAGTCAACGCTTTGGAACCTAAAAAAATAGATATTTCTGAATTCAGCGATAACATGTCTGACTATAATGTTATTCAAGGTAAGATTCAGCAATCTGTTTGGAAGTTAACCAATAGCATTTTTGGTGTTAATCAAGCAGATTGGGATTATATTGCTTCTTTACAGAATAAAGAAAATTAAGATCATATCTGATAATTAATATCTTTAGACATTATAAAGGATGATTGCTTAAGCTTTCATCCTTTTTTTGATTTTATATATATTTATTGAATCCAAATATTATTCAATATGCCGCTAGCAATCGAGGATATAAAAAATGCCAGTAGTCGTATTCAACCGTTCATTAATGAAACACCCGTAATACAATCTTCATTATTAAATGATTGGCTAGGACATAGCATTTTATTTAAAGCTGAATGTTTTCAGAAAATTGGAGCGTTTAAGGCACGAGGAGCATGTAATACAGTTTCGTGGTTAATAGAAAATAATATCAAACCTGATAGAATAATTGCCAATAGTTCAGGAAATCATGCTCAGGCTGTTGCTTATGCTTCAAGTCAGTTTAATATTCCGTCAACTATTTATATGCCGGCTTATGCATCTAAAGTAAAAGTACAGGCTACGCAAGCGTATGGTGCGCTAGTTGATTTATCTGAGAATAGAATTATCACCGACGAAAAAGTTAAACAAGCTTCACTTGACAAAGGCACGTATTGGATTCACCCTTTTAACCACGAACAGGTTATCGCTGGTCAGGGTACTGCTGCATTTGAAGCTCTGAAACAAGTAGAAACTATTGATGCCATTTGTGCCCCATGTGGTGGAGGTGGCTTATTATCAGGAACATTAATCACAACCCGTTCTTTATCACCTAAGACTAAAGTTGTTGGTGCAGAGCCATTAAATGCCAATGATGCTGCCGAATCATTAAGACAGGGTTCTATTCAGAAACTAAATGCAACGCCAGACACACTTGCAGATGGTGCAATGACAATGTCGGTTGGTGATATCACTTTTGAATATCTTAAACAATTGGATGAATTTTATGAGGTAAGTGAGTCTAGAATCATTTACTGGACCCAATGGCTAACTCATTTGTTAAAATTGCATATAGAACCTACCAGTGCCATGGCAATGGAAGCTGCTTTTCAATGGTTGAAAACACAAAAAAATAAAAAACGTGTTATGATCATCCTTTCCGGAGGCAACATTGATAATATAACTCAAACCGCACTATGGAAAAATAATTATCTTGATTCCATACCCTTACTAAACTCTTAACACTTTAACATCAGCTTTATTTCACCGTATTGAGGTAATAAAACGAGATATAAATTGTAACTACTAAAACGCTTAATTTTATCATTTAATACGCAACCATGTATTTATCTTTTCATCAATGAATAAAACAGATATGATGAAAAGAATCTTATTTTCCATTTTTACTTTTTTCATAATTTTTTTGCTCACATCTTGTCAGAAAGACACTGAAATCTTACCAAATAATCAAAGAATTCTATTTCAGGTAGAGTATCTAAATTATGCATGGGTGTATCAACACAATGGTTTTCTGATTGACTGTTCGGGCAATATATACTATTACAACAACCCAAGTGAATGGAATTTTATCGAAGATGATGGAACTTTTCATGAAGAAGCAATGAATGAAAATCTTACATTTACCGATTCAATTACACATTCTATTGATAATTATGAGATTATAGATAAAGCCGCTAAAATCTATCAGGCCTCAATAGGACCAATTTCCGACCTTAAATGTGAGATGGCTGATGCCGGCACCATTGTTTATTCAGCTTATATACTGAATAATCGAACTCATAAATACCATAGGATATTGCTTAAGCAAAGTGGAGATTGTAGCAGAGAAAACCTTTCACAAGCAGCTATTCAATTATATCAGTGGTTACAATTGATACAGGAAAAAACTGTTCTTAAAAATTAAATAAATCAATAAGCAAAGGCAGTTCTAATTGTTTTGATAATTGTGTTATTTTTGCATGATATCTGATTTTAACTGCGGGGAATGAAAATATTTAAACAACTTCTGATTATCCTTTCAATCAATTTTGCCGGAGAATTATTAAGTGAAGCACTTTCTTTACCCTTACCAGGCAGTATTATTGGCATGTTGATACTACTAACTTTTTTACTGTTAGGATTGGTGAAAGAGGAACATATAGCAGAAACTGCCTCTTTCCTACTTGATAATATGCCATTTTTCTTTATTCCTGCTGGAGTTAGTGTAATGGTTTCATATCAATTCCTGGAAGGGCATCTGGCCGCAACCATTAGTACCATTGTTTTATCAACTTTATTTGTAATGATTATTACAGGTCTTATAACACAGTTTTTAATTAAAAAAAAGAATGATGACTGAAGCCCTGACAAATACACACTTATTTGGAATTTTGTTAACACTTGGACTATATTTTGGTTGTATATGGTTACGTAAACGCCATAAAAAAAACTGGATTAATCCACTTCTGATAAGTGCATTTGCAATCATTATATTCCTTACTCAACTCAACATTCCATATGAACATTATACTAAAGGAGCAGGTTTTATTCATGCTTTTCTTGGTCCGGTAACAGTTGTATTGGCTTTACCATTATACCGACAGCGAAAATTATTAGTACAACATAAATACTCAATTATTGGAGGTATTATTAGTGGAGTGGCTGCCTCATTTATTTCTGTGATTATATTATCTCGTATTTTTCATTTAAATGATGTACTTGAACGTTCACTTATACCACATTCTGTAACCACTCCAATAGGCATTGCATTAAGTAACTCTTTAAATGCAGTAGAAGGCATTACTGTTATTTCCATTATTATTACCGGATTATTGGGAGCTGCAATAGCGAAAATATTATATAAAATACTTAAAATAACCCACCCTATTGCCAAAGGTTTAACATTAGGTACCGCGGCTCATGTTTTGGGAACGACCAAAGCCATTGAAATGGGTGAAACAGAAGGCGCCGTTAGTAGTCTGGCAATTGGAGTTGCTGCTATTACAACAGTAATTTCTGCTACAATATTGCAAATTGTGGGGTGGTATTAAAATTACTTACATTTGAGCCAAAACCGACTCATGAAATATTTTTTTGTTTTAGCAACTTGCTTAATAACATTATCTATTAAGGCACAATATCAAGGACCCATCGAACCAATTTATGAAGGATACGGTGCCAATGGTACACATGACGTCTCAGTACTAAATATCACTAATGATTATTGGCTATTAAGAGATATCTCTATTTTTTATCCTTCTGATATTACAACTCCGGTCCCTACGGTTTTTTATTCACACGGTTATGCATCAGTAGATACCGCTTATCACATTGAAACACTTCGACATATTGCATCCAGAGGATTTGCTGTTGTATTTGTTCCTTATAAATCAATTGGGATAGATAACACTGAACGTTATGTAACACTACGAAATGGCTTTATGAAAGCTGCTAGAACAGCAAAATCAATTATCGATACAACTCAGGTCGGTTTCTTTGGTCAATCATTTGGTGGCGGAGCTACTCCATGCAATGCGTATAAATTATTCACCCAAAATAACTGGGGAGAAAACGGACGTTTTATGTATTGTTCGGCTCCTTGGTATGCGTTGGAAATAACACAAGAGGAATTACAGAACTTCCCAAATGACTGTAATCTTTTAACTGTTATATATGATGATGACACATCAAATGATCATCGTATGGGAATGGACATTTTTAATAATATTTCCATTGGAAAGGAGAATAAAGATTGTCTCATAGCTTATTCATCAACAATTGAAGGATACAATTATGAAGCTGACCATACTCTTCCTGCACAATATACTGGTGATAGTGAATTTGATGCCCTAGACTATTATGTAACCTTTCGATTGCTGGATGCATTGGCTGATTATACCTTTACTGGTAATGTAACAGCAAAGCAAATAGCGTTGGGCAATGGAAGTACAGAACAAATTGATATGGGATTGGTACAAGCTTTATCCTGGAGTGATATTCCCATTTCTATATATAATCAATCGAAATACAATTCTCCTTGTAATAGTCAAACAAATCCTAGAATTGATTATTGCGATTCAAGTACGGACCTTGACATAAATACTGTTGTCACTATCGATCCAATTCTTTACCCCAATCCAGCTTATGACCATTTAAATATCATAATGAACAGAACGTATCAAGAATTGCTGATAGAAGTTTATGACCTTTCAGGATGTATTGCATTGCAATCCAGAAACAATGTTACACTTGATATTAGCCATTTACACATGGGAGCATATATTTGTTTAATAACAATTGATGGGATAACTTCAAATTTAGAGTTTGTGAAAAAGTAAAAAAGCGCATGACTACCGTTTCGTCATGCGCATTTTCTTTAAGGTTGCAGGCATTTTTCAAACCTCTCTAATTTTATCTGCAACCCACTCTTTCAAGATTTTAATATCATTTGCCAATTCTCCCAATACAATTTCGTCATTTGTATTTATGCTACACATCGTAGTTGTTCGGGCAATATTTTGAGAGGCCGTCTCAACGTCCTCTGGAATAATCAATACTGTTTTTAAAAGGGTAAGATGACTTATAATATCACCATGATCGGCAATTAACTGATATTTCTGAGATAACCCACCGAGTAAACATTCACCTGCCATTCCGGCCATATTAACCAAAATGGGTATGGTTAATAATTTAGAAGTTTTAAATCCCTCAACATGCTTACAATACTTAAAGCCTTGTTCAATTAGTGTTTTTGATTCTGCCACACCATATTTAAAACTAATTAAACAATTGCTTATAAATAGCGAACAATTCATCTTTATCTACCTCACCGTTCAAACTCTTTTCACGTTCTTTGATTGCATCCAGAACTTTTTGAGATTCTGATTTAGATAAATGAACACCTACTTCGCTTAGTACAGATTGAATTACTGCACTACCTGAATGTTTTCCAATGATAAATCTGCTATTTTGACCAATATCATTTGGATTAAATGCATGATAACTCATTGGATCATTTATTAAACTACGACAATGAATACCTGATTCATGCGAAAAAACTCTTTCTCCTACAATTGGTTTTGAAACAGAATTCTTCCTGCCCGAAACCTTTTCAATAAAACTACTTAACCTGGTACAAGTCTCCAGATTAATTCTATTATTCTGATGAACCGAATAATGAAGCGCTGCAACCACTTCTTCCAGGGCAGCATTACCGGCTCTCTCGCCTAGACCATTAACGGTAAGTGATACGCATGTTGCACCAGACTGCAATGCAACCAGCGTATTGGCTGTAGCCATGCCCAAATCATTGTGGGCATGAAACTCCAGCTCAACGCCATTACAAAGCTCCTTGTAACGTTTAAACATTTCTGCTGTACTTAACGGATTCATGATACCCACAGTATCAGCCAGACGTATTCGATCAGCTCCCAAATTAATAGCCTGAGAGATAAAATCATTTAAAAATGTCTGATCAGTGCGCGATGCATCCTGAGCACCCACTGAAACAAATTCAAACCTTTCACGGGCTTCTTTCATCATTGTTTGAAGCGTTTGCATTAACCAGGAACGATCTTTATTCATCGACGCCAGATGTATTGCAGATACGGGGAAGGAAATATTGATCCGCTTTGCACCTGTGCGCAACGACGCTTCCAAATCGGCACGGTTTGCACGCGCCCAACACGTTGAATCAAATCTAAATCCCTGTGCAATTAATGCCTTAATATCTTTCTCTTCTTTGTCAGAGATAATAGGCGTACCTATTTCGAGCTCCTGAACTCCTGCTTCATCAAGCAAAGCAGCAATTTCCATCTTTTCCTTTAACGAAAAAGAAACACCCGGAGCCTGTTCTCCATCACGCAAAGTCGTATCAATTAATTTGTAGGCCATAACAAAGGAATTTAAATTTATATTTTAAAATCTGCCTAATTACTAGTCTGTAATCAAGTAATCCTCTACAGCTTCTCCTTCTTCAAGTGCATCCAATATTTCATCGATGCGCTCTTCAGTAACACCTCCATACCAAAGGTTATTTGGATGAATAACCATAATTGGTCCTTGTGAGCAAACATTTAAACATCCTGTTGTTGAAACAGTAACATCAAGACCTCTGTCGTCACACTCTTCCATCAGGTACTGTATCAGATCAACTGCTCCACTTTTATTACAGTAACCTTGCGCATCGCCTGCCATTCTGAAGGAATTACATACTAAAATGTGATAATCCGGCTTTTTCATACGATTCGATTTTATTTGTTTAGTTTATTTATGTCTGTTATTTGCTTTATTAATTAACAAGACAGAAGTATTAAGATTTTATTTCGTCATAACCAACACTTCTGCCTTCTGCCTAAAAACTGTTCTACTTATAAAATATCAACCACAACCAGAAGCATTACCAGTGCAACCTGAACCACATTTAAATACTTCAGATTTACAGAGCGTTCTTAATTCTGTTCCTTTATAGACATGATCCAGACCCTGATCTATCATCCCACTCATCTCAACTATTTTGATTCCACTTTTTGCAAGAATCTTTGAAGGTTTAGGTCCGATACCACCCACCAACATTGAACGACAATCATTTAAAGTATCTGCCAATTCGAGCCAACGCTTATCTCCTGCTCCTCTGTCTGGTGTTGTTCTGATATTAACCAGTTTATAACCATTGGGTGTTTCTTTAAAAACATGAATTCGGTCTGCTTCTCCTAAATGCTGGTTAACCAATATACCTTCCATACTGGCAACAGCCACATAAGGTCTTTCTTCTCCATCATTTATGGTAAGTTTTGCAGCTTCAGAAAGCAATTGCGCCGCTTCAGCTGAGTCTTTCCCTAATAGTCCCGCTGCATCGGCCCTGCAGCGTGCACAATGTGACATAGGTGGCAAATAAGTTTCAACTCTTTGGCGCAATGCTTTCATCCACTCCGACGATGGTTCTTTTAAGTCCTCGAATGGCGTATCTTTAACAGGAAACAAAGGAATTGTATTCATCAGATCCACTCCCAGTTCCGCTATTTTTTCTGCTACTTCTTCTATTTCATGATCGTTAATACCAGGAATAACAATCGAATTAACTTTTACAACCATGTCTAAAGATTTCATCTTTTTAATGGCTGCCAATTGGTTCTCCAAAAGAACTTCTCCGGCACTTTTACCGAAATAACCTCTTTTATCGTAACGTACCCATCCATATATTTTCTCTAATGTTTCAGGACGGAAACTATTTAAGGTAACGGTTACGTGAGATACATCCAGTTCTTTCAATTCATCAATATAAGGCCCAACATTCAAGCCATTGGTAGAAACACACAACAACATATCCGGAAATTCTTCCTTCACTAAGCGAAGTGTTTTCATGGTTTTCTCCGCATTGGCAAACGGATCACCAGGCCCAGCGATACCAACCACGGTAAGTTCGGGCATAATATTCTTTAACTTCTTTACATATTCCAGAGCTTGTTCTGGCTGTAGAACATTACTGGTAACTCCGGGTCTACTCTCATTTACACAGTCGAACTTACGATTGCAGTAGTTACACTTCACATTACATTGAGGTGCTACCGGCAAATGAACCCTTGCATTAGTATGATGCGCTCCCTTGTTAAAACACGGATGTTTAGAAAAATCTTTCATGAGAGTATATTTAAAGAGGTTTATAATCGATTTATATTAAATGTATTTGTATCCTATTGGTGAATTATCCTGTTTGTATTCAATCAATGAATTCACTATTCGGTCGAATAATTCCTGTGTTCCTTCGTATGCCAAATGCTTAATTCGCTGTCCGCCCAAACGGTCATGAATTGGAAATCCAACCCGAATAATAGGAATCTCAAGTTCTCTGGCTATGTAATAACCTTTACTGTTACCAACAATAAAATCTGGTTTCAACTCGTGTGCCTGTTCATTGATTTGCTCAAAATCCGAATCAGACATAACCTTTATTGTTTCAGCGTTTGAAGGGCAATGGTACTTTAATCTTTCGGTAAGGTTATTATTAGCTCCACTTGCAGCTAAAATAACTTCCACTCCTATTTCATCAAGAAAAGCACAGATGCCTAACACTAAATCTTCTTCTCCATAGACAATGGCTTTTTTTCCAAAAACATATTTATGTCCATCGGCATATGAATCCAGTAAACGAGCTCTTTGAGCCTGATATTTTTCAGGAGTTTCTTCACTACTTATAGTGGCTATATTGTTGAATAAAACATCGGTAGCCTTTACTCCTATAGGTAGTATACTTTGATACTTAGCAACTCCATGTTCTTTCTCAAGCCAGGCTGCAGCACTAAGGTTTCCACTGGTATTTTTACCTGCACTAACCTTTGTAAACTCACCCATTTCGAAAGTTGCTTTAGCTCCACCACATAATTTCAGATCTTTTATAGGAGTTCCACCTTTAGGTACTCTGTAGTATTTATCCCATGCACCGTTATCCAAAGTATCTGAATAATCAGGTAAAATAATTGCATCTAATCCACAATCGGTAAATATCTCCTTTAGATGACGAATATCAGCAGGTGAAACCAGGTTAGGTAACACATTAACTTTTTCGTTTTTAATGTTATCCTTGGCATAGTTTTTTACCATTTGTAAAATAGTGGCATGAAAACCATCCATATGAGTACCCTGGTAACTTGGTGTTGATACCGTAAACAAGTCAGGCCATTCCTCATCATTAGTCATGCCTTTGATATGATTCAGCATCAGCTCTACATCCTCACCAATGGTTTCACTTAAACAGGTTGTGGCTACACCAACGGCTTTTGGCTTGTACTGGCCAATTACATTTCCTAAAGCAACTCTCAGGTTTTCAGCTCCACCAAAAATGGTTGTTTCTTCACTAAAATTTGATGAAGCAATATCTACAGGCTCCTTATAATGACTAATCATATAACGACGGATGTATGTGGCACACCCTTGTGAACCATGAATAACAGGAACACATCCTTCAATGCCTTTTAAGGCAATACTGGCGCCCAATGGAGAACACAATTTACATGCGTTACGGGTTGATACAAATGGGCGTATATCTTTTAATCTAGGTAACTTATCCATAGCTATTCATTTTCGTTGGTTGATGATGGTCTGTTGAAAAACTGCCAAACAGGACTACAAACTGATGCATGTACTTCTTTGGCAAAATTTAGCATTCCTTCGTATCCGGCTAAGGCTTCCTTACGCTCATGATTATGATCGCAAAATCCTAAACCCAGTTTATAAGCTATGGGGCGTTCTTTAACACCTCCAATGAATAAGTCAACTCCTTTTTCTTTTACAAATTCTGATAACTCATTTGGATTTGAGTCATCAACAATCACAGTACCCTTGTCGCAAAGTTTGGTTAACAGGTTATAATCATCCTGGTTACCAGTTTGCGAACCCACTACTGCCGTTTCCATTCCCAGCAATCGCAATGCCTTTACAAGACTGATGGCTTTAAAAGCCCCTCCAACATAAATGGCAGCTTTTTTACCAGTTAATTTCTTTTTATATGGTTCCAGAGCAGGAATCAGCTCTTGTATTTCGTTTGAAACCAAAGTACGGGCTTTATTAAGCATCTCTTCATTTTTAAAGAAAGTTGCTACTTCGTACAAGGCTTCTGACATATCTTCTATACCAAAATAGGATACTTTTTTAAACGGAATACCGTATTTCTCTTTCATCTCTTTGGCCAGGTGCATCATTGAACCTGAACATTGCACAACATTTAAAGAAGCTTTATGAGCTTTACGTATTTCGTTTATTCTACCATCACCTGTTAGACATGTAATGATATTAACTCCTATTCTTTCGTAATAATCTTTCAAAATCCAAAGCTCACCAGCAAGGTTAAAATCACCTAAAATATTAATACTGTATTCAGGAGCTTCGTAATCATTATCGGTACCAACCAATGTAGATAAAGCATCACAAGCCGCTTTATATCCATCTTTTTTAGTACCCTTAAAACCTTCTGCCATTACAGGTATAACATCAATACCTTGCTCTTTTGATACTTCGCGACAAATAGCTTCCACATCATCGCCAATTACACCCACAATACAGGTAGAGTATACAAATGCTGCTTTAGGCTTATAGGCTTCAATAAGTTCTGTTAAGGCTTTCTTAAGTTTGGGTTCACCACCAAAAACTACATCCTTTTCTCTAAGGTCGGTTGAGAAACTAAGGCGGTGTAACTGAGGTCCTGATGACATTGCTCCACGGATATCCCAGGTGTAGGCCGCACACCCAATAGGGCCATGAATTAAATGTAAAGCATCAGCAATTGGGTAAAGTACTACCCTTGATCCACAGAAAACACAAGCTCTTTGACTAACACTACCTGCCAGACTTTTCTTTTCGCAGGCTACCTCATGCTTTGAGCTTCCTATGGTATGAATTTGATTATCTCTTTCTTTTATTAACCTTTCCATCGTCGTCATTTTTATAGGTTAATTTTCTTTTTATTTAACCGGTGAAGGAGCCCTTTTGAAATGTCAAGAGTAAATGGTGTAAATGCATTACAAAGGTCAATCAATAATAGAGAGAATGTTAAGCAGACACATTTCAAAATTTGTGGGCTATCTTCTTTCCGGTATTTTTTTAGTTTATTCAAACAAACTTTTTTGTTTGATGAGATAATGAATTGACGAAGAAAGGAAGCAGGAGACGAATATTTAAAAACTGGAATGTGTCATAAAAGGTAGAGAAAAACTTCTCCTGCTCCTCCTCATCAATGCATTATTAGTATTAGGCTCAAAAATTTGCAATTACATAACCAATTCTACTTTTTCATCAGGACAAGTAGCATCCTGGTAGCTCATGATCTCGTTAAGCATTTTTTCTAAGATACGGATACCACCCATGTAACCTAAAGTTGGGAAGTAACTGTGTCCAACACGATCAAGGATAGGGAATCCCATTCTAACGAAAGGAATGTTTTCATCACGAGCAATATACTTGCCATATGTATTACCCATTAACAAATCAACTCCTTCTTCTTTAATCCATTGGTGCAACAGGAACATATCAGCTTGTGGTCCATTTTTAAATTTAGCTTCCGGACAACGTTCGCTTAACAATGCGCTCATGCGTTTTTCGAATTTCTTACCAGGAGTACCAGATACAATGTATACAGGTTTCATATCCATATCTAATAAGAACTCAGTTAATGGAATTAATTGATCAGGATCGCCAAAAAGGGCTACACGCTTACCATAAAGATATTGGTGCATATCAGTGATTAAATCCATTAGTTTACCACGCTCGTCGCTGATTGATTCTGGTACAGAAACACCAGCTACTTTAGATAGCGCTTGAATGAAACGGTCTGTCGCCTTGATACCGATTGGTAAATCCTCCTGAGTAAAGGCTACTTTACAGCTGTTATCCAAAGCAATAGCGGCTTTATTCGTTGCCCATTCTCCAAGAGCTAAAGTATGAAGACTGTCACCCATACTTACCATTTCAGGAATGGTAGTTCCTCCTTTTGGATACATGGCGTATTTACCGGTCATTGGAGTATCCAAAACATCAGAAGTATCAGGTAACAATACATTGTTTACTTTCATCAAGCCCATGATACGCTTCAACTCTTTCATATCTGAAGGCTCTACCCATCCTGACAATAGGTTGATCTGATTGATCAGTTTATCAGTTTTTGTAGGGAAATATTTTACAATACCTTCTAACATGTTAGCGTAACCTGTAACGTGACTACCTACATAACTAGGTGTTGGAGCCTGGATTACATGCTTTCCTTCAGGTACCTTACCGTCAGTACGAGCTTTTGTAACGATTTGAGCAAGGTCATCACCAATAGTTTCTGATAAACAAGTTGAGTGAACAGCAATAATATCTGGCTCATAAATTTGGAAGATATTACCAATCGCCTGCAAAAGGTTACTTTGTCCACCAAATACAGAAGAACCTTCGGTAAATGAACTGGTGGCTGCCATTACTGGCTCTTTATAGTGACGTGTTAAAGCACTTCGGTGGTATGAGCAACATCCCTGAGAACCGTGGCTATGTGGTAAACATCCATGAATACCAAGGGCTGCGTACATGGCTCCAACCGGCTGACAAGTTTTAGCCGGGTTTACGGTTAAAGCCTTTCTTTCTTTTACTTTATCTGTTGTATGACGTAATAACATAATGTATCCTCCTATCCGTTAAAAGCGAAACTACCTACAATCTCTGGTTCTGATTTCCATGGTGCATCAACCATTTTCCAGATATCAGTACCCAACATTCTTTCCATTTCATTATAGAAGTTGATAGCACCTTCAAATCCGGCATATGGACCACCATAATCATAAGAGTGTAACTGCTTCAAAGGCACCCCTAATTTCTGAACCACATATTTTTCTTTAATCCCTGCACAGAACATGTCTGGCTTGTAGAACTCAATTAACTTTTCTGTTTCCCAATGGTTAACATCATCAATTACCAATGAATTCTTTTTCATTTCAGGCATCATTCCAACATAATCGCTGAATTCCATACCTTTTGCAACAGCCGCTTCTTTTTTAGCAACAAGATCGTCGCGGAAAAGCTCTTCATCTTTGGTAACAGTAATCTCTTCGATGTTACGTGAATCTGCATCAATTTTTATATCTGGAATCACGTGACGTCCTTCGTAGTCATCACGGTGAGCAAATTCGTAACCTGCTGATACGGTAGTAACTCCTAGCTCATTGAAAAGATCCTGGTAGTGGTGAGCGCGAGATCCTCCTACGAACATCATGGCTAGTTTACCTTCTGTTTTTGGCTTCACAGCTGCTTTAACAGCTTCAACTTTTGCCATTTCTCTTGCAATAATCTCTTCTACTTTAGCTGTTAGTTCAGCATCATCGAAGAACTCAGCTACTTTACGAAGTGACTTAGCAGTACCTTCAGCACTAATGAAGTTAACTTTGAACCATGGAATACCGTATTTTGTCTCCATCATCTCAGCGATGTAGTTGATAGAACGGTGACACATTACCAGGTTTAAGTCAGCAGTGTGCGAGTATTCCATACTTTTGATAGTAGAGTTTCCTGAGAAAGTAGATAATAACTCAATACCAGCTTCTTCGAATAAACGCTCTAATTCAAAAGCATCACCACCAATATTATATTCACCTAACAGGTTAATCTGGAATTTACCTTTACGATCGCGATCGTTAAGACCTACAACGTTTTTAAACACCTGGTTATTGGCAATATGGTGACCAGCAGACTGTGATACACCACGGTATCCTTCACAACTAAAACCAAAGATATTGATTCCGGTTTCTGCTTTCATTTCGCGAGCTACTGCATGAACATCATCACCAATCAAACCTACCGGACAAGTTGAGAATATACCTATCGCTTTTGGGTTGAAAATTTCCATTGCTTCGCGGATAGCATCTTTCAATTTTGCCTCTCCACCGAATACGATGTTCTCATCTTGCATATCAGTTGAGAAAGCGTACATCATGAAGTTATCTTCTCCCTCAGCTGGACGGGTTTGGTTACGACGGGTTAACCATGCGTAGAAACTACATCCAATTGGACCATGTACCAGGTTAATAATGTCTCTTGTAGGTCCTAAAACTACCCCTTTACAACCTGCGTAAGTACAACCTCTTTGAGTTATAATTCCAGGAATAGTACGAATGTTAGCCTGAATTTCTTGCTCCTCAGAAGGATCGTTAATTACCATCCCTTTCTTACGCTTCTTAGCAATTTTTGTAGGGTATTTTGCCAGGATCTCATCCATAAGTGGGGATGGATCAGGTAATCCTTTTGTGATATCTTTCTTTTTTACCATTGCACTCTTTTTTTAAATGTCCAACACTGAATCACCTCTTTCACCGGTTCTAACTCTGATGGATTCGCTAACTGGAAGAACGAATATTTTACCATCACCTGGAGAAGGAGTTTGATTGGCTTCGATAATTGTTTCAACACATGCTTCCACTTTATTATTAGGGATAATGATTTGGATTACCCTTTGTGGACGTAGACGCGGTTCTTTACCCAGTAGTTCCAGTGCCTCAGGAGTATCATTTTTAGCTCCCTCAATTACTTTTGCATCCCATAAGCCTTTACCTCTTCCAAAAACTTTTCCTGATGCTGTCATTGAAGTGATACCTGCATCTCTTAAAGCTCTTTTGGTTTCGTTCATCTTATCGATGCGAATTATGGCCATTACACATTTCATCTGCTTAGTTTTTTAATGGTCATATGAAACTTACCGAAATCAGTACTTTTCTTTAGCTTGTAAAGAGGAATTGTACCTGGCACCTCTTTCGGTTAGTTACATAGAATCAGGTTAATTGATTAAAGTTCCTTACTACCTCTACTGATAGTGTACGATTCGTCAACAGGAGAAATAAATATCTTACCGTCTCCGAAAGCACCTTTAGGCTCAGTGCGAGCAGCCTCCATAATTGTAGTAACTGCAAAGTCTTTATCTTCGTCTTTTACCACCATTATTAACATTTCTTTTGGAAGCTCATCATAGGTAACATCACCAATTTTGATTCCTCGCTGCTTACCACGACCTACAACAGGCATTTTTGTAACAGCTATGTAACCAGCTTCGAACAAAGCTTTTAACACTTTACTTGTTTTTTCTGGGCGAATTATCGCTTTTATCATTAACATAGTCGATTCTCTTTAGTAGTTATTTTGTCTGAGTTTAATTTAGCACAACCTGTAAAAGGTTTTTATTAGTTAGCGATACCGTAATCGATCAATAATTTCTCAAGCTCTTCAATTTCAAGAGGCTCAGGAATAACAAACATTTCGTTTGAATCGATTGCTTTTGCTAGTGCACGGTATTCGTTAGCTTGTGTATGCTCAGGAGCAAATTCAATAACAGTCTTTCTGTTAATCTCAGCTTGTTGAACCATGTTATCACGAGGTACGAAGTGAATCATTTGAGTACCGATTTGCTTAGCCAACTGCTCGATCATTTCTCTTTCGTTTTCAACTTTACGTGAGTTACAGATCAAACCACCTAAACGCACTGTACCAGCTTGAGCATACTTTTTAATACCTTTACAAATGTTGTTTGCTGCATACATTGCCATCATCTCACCTGATACTACAATGTAAATTTCTTCAGCTTTACCATCACGAATAGGCATCGCAAAACCTCCACATACAACATCACCTAATACATCATAGAAAGTGTACTCAGTTTCGAATTTCTCATCCCATGCACCTAATTGTTCCAATAGGTTAATTGAAGTAATGATACCACGACCAGCACATCCTACTCCTGGTTCCGGACCTCCTGATTCAACACAACGAACTTGTCCGTATCCTCTTTTTACTACATCATCCAATTCAACATCTTCACCTTCTTCACGAAGAGTATCCAATACAGTTTTTTGTGCCAAGCCACCAAGTAATAAACGTGTTGAATCTGCTTTAGGGTCACATCCAACTACCATTACGTTTTTACCCATTTCAACAAGACCGGCTACTGTGTTTTGAGTAGTGGTAGATTTACCAATTCCTCCTTTTCCGTAAATTGCAACTTTTCTCATGACTCTTAATATTTAATGGTTATTATTTGCAAGAGTCAAAGCACACAATGTGCCAATGACAAAAATCATGATATAAAGAACCATCTTAAAAAGATCCTATCTTATTGATATTCTGCACTATAAAATTTTGAAAATATTTTTTTGCTTTTTTGGCACGCACCTATTTTCCTACATTTATGTAGAAACCCTATTCTAAAGCAACATTTGAAGTAAAAAATATGCAATTATTTGATTACAACCCCCTTAAATATATATTCAATCCTTCAAAAAACACATTAATGTTACATTTAGTGTAAAAAACACATATATTATTCAGGATATATCAAAGGAAGATAGATTGAGTTTAACCTTATACAAGATAAACTTAAAGTGGCAGGCAAAATCAATAAACGAAAAGAGACTAAAAAATAATTTCACTGAATAGATCGGGATTTAATATAAAGAATATCAATATTTGAATATTATACATTACGCAAATAAAAAAGCAGATTAGATAATTAGTTGGATAAAACGCAATTTTGCAATAAGCAAGTAATGTATTACTTGCTTAATAATATAAGGTGTAAATTGTATTTACTATATAAAAATATGGAGGCATTAAGTAATATATCTTTAGTAATCTCCTTTTTCAAAAAGAAACCTAAAGATTTATGCAATGAGTTAATAAAAAAGTATAGCTAACTCTATAACGTTATTTTTCCATAATATATTCAGGATTAGCCGGTGACTTAAATCCAAATTGTTCATAAAACCCATGAGCATCAGCAGTAGCAAGGCGCCAACGCTTAACATTAATTAATTTTTCATCTTCCATTATTGCTTTCAATAAGTACTTACCAACTCCACAACCTTGATATCCGGGCAATATGAAAACGTCTAACAGCCAACCAAAAACAACAAAATCGGTAATAACCCGTGCGAAACCAATTTGCTTACAGTCTTTATAAATACCATAACATAACGAATTATTAATAGATTCCTGTATCATATCTTTTGTTCTATCCTGAGCCCAGTATGAGTCTTCAGAAAGATATTGAACAATCATATCTATATCTAATTCACTTTTCTCGGTTGAAATTGTATACATGTTTAGCTACCATAAGTATTCAACCCTATGGTAGTTTTTTAAAATTACATTGCAAGCTATATCAAAATCCTATCTCAACCAATCAAACTATAATCCACTGAACGGCAGCATCTACAGTTGAAAACGGTTTAATCTTTAGTTTACTTTCTTTCTCTGCTCCTAATGTTGGGTAAACAGTTGACTTAGGTTTATCACAAACAACAGCTAATTTTATAGAGTAAAAGCATTCATGCTGATTTAAATATGACATTAACAGTTTAAAGGAATTTAAATCCATTACCAAATCACACTCTGTAAGATTATTGATGACGCCTTTTAGCTGGTGCGTTAAAAGACTTTCATTTCGCAAATATTCCCAGGATCGTATAATCTCATTAACATCTACCTCACCTTTAAAATTACGTATAAGTATTGATTTAGAAAACCGGGAATGTTTCTGATATAAAATACTCATTTTATTAAGTTTAGGAAGGGTTTAAAAGCAATTCATAAACTTAATATAACATTTATTGATCAATACGTCAACAATCTATCTGTAAAAATAATATTCAATACAACTATTCTTATTTAAATTGAATAAAGAAGTCAACTAATCCAACCTAAGAAAACATTATTTTTTATCATTAAAGAAATACAAATAGTTAGAGGAATATTAATATTCTCAATCCTTGAATTATTCATCTTGTCAAACACGCATTTATTTAATTTAATAATATTTCTAGTGCTATATTTTCACCAATCAACTTTAATTTATTTTTGTCAATTAATTTGGCATAGGATTTGAGTTAACTTCAGTAGATTTTTTTTATAAATTTGAGTTATATAAAAAAGATGGCAGCAACGGCTACCATCTTTTTTATACTTTAATAACGCTTTTAAAATTTCTAAATTCATAAAATTATATTCTTTGATTTAGAATATTATAAATTGCTTCAGCCCAACTATTATCGGCGTTTAAACTTTCTGTAAATGCAAACTTCTCACCTCCTTTTTCCAAAAATAATTCTTTATACTGCTCACCAATCTCCAGTGTTGTTTCCAAACAATCCGCCACAAAAGAAGGCGACACAACCAATAAGTTTTTAATTCCTTTACTCGCCAATTGCTCAACCGTGACATCAGTGTAAGGTTTAATCCATGGCGATTTACCTAATCTGCTTTGAAAGGAAGTAGTAAAGGTATTCATATCCAAGGTAGCTCTTTCAGCAATTAACCTGGTTGTATTGAAACAAGCAGACCTATAACAATATCTTTTAACTTCATTTTTACGACTACAACTACATTCAGGCCAACTACAAAGATTAGAATTTTGTTTTTGTATATTTTCCAAGTGTCTTTCTGGTATACCATGGTAACTAAATAAAATATGGTCAGGTTTATATTTAATTACATCGTCACTCACCTTTTTTGCAAATGCATTAATATATTCAGAATCCTCATGGTAATCATTTATAAAATCAATAGATGGTATTACTTCCCATTTAGAGATAATTTCCATTACTTTTTGAGCAACAGAACCAATAGTAGCCGATGCATATTGAGGAAACAATGGAAAAACAATAATTCGGTCAACGGATTTATGTTTAAGTTTGTTTAAAGCAGATTCAATCGAAGGACTTTGATATCTCATTGCAAGCTCAACTTCAACATTAGCTGCATTCCGTATAAATAAATTCTGTACTTTCTCTTTTAATTCTTTTCCATAAACTAAAAGGGGTGATCCATTATCCAACCACAACTTTTCATATTCTATTGATACTTTTTTTGACCTAAATGGGGCTATTATTCCCCTAACTAATAAAAAACGTTTCCAATATGGAATATCAATAACACGACCATCCATTAGAAATTCGGCCAGATACTTCTTTACGTCTTTTCTGGAAAAACTATCAGGAGTTCCTAAATTAACTAATAATACACCTGTTTTTTTCATTAAATAATCTTTAAACAATATCATTCAAACGACTACCCGAGTATTTTGTTCAAATATTTATTTGATAAAATAAACAAAAAATACAAGCAAATACGATAATATAAAACAATAAATACTCTAGCAAAATTAGAGTAGAATAATCCTTTTAATCATTAATTCAAAATAAACTCTCAAACGTTATTTTGACATAAATTGTGATAAAAGTAAAAACCGGCAATCAATCCTTATTCGAGAAAATCAAAAACACTCCTTACATTTGAGAACTTTTTAAGGGGTTTAAATTTATATTTATTATAAATTAACTGTTTTAAGCTACAATTCAAAGGGGTTGTATCGAATAATTTGTATTTTTGACATATCTAATACAACCACGACAACAAAGCCTATGGAATTCAGATGTAGAAAAGTTGGTGATGAATGTTATGGATTCAAAGAGTTAACATTACTTTTTGATATCAGCCAGCGATTGCTTGAAAGTAAAGAATTAAATAATGACCTAACCCCCATTATGGCTTCTTTAGTAAAACACCTTAATGCAGAAAGAAGCTTTGTAACAATTTTTAACCGCGAAAATCAACAAATATTAATTAAAGCCTCTTATGGATTAAGCGAATCTCAAAAAGCAAGAGGAAAATACAATTTAGGTGAAGGTATTATTGGTAAAGTTGTTGAATTAGCAAAACCCGTTGTTATACCTGAGATATCTAAATCTAAATTATTTATCAATAAAACAAAAGCTGAACTTACCAAAAACGGACAAGAACTTACATATATATGTGTTCCATTATTGCTTGACAATATTGTATCGGGAGCTTTAAGTGTTATTAAAGTTTTTAACCCAAAAATAGAAGGGTCTGAAGACATCCAATTACTAAGCATCATAGGCTCCATGATTGCAAAAACAGCTCGTTACAAACAAGCTAAGATGGAGGAGCTTGAGCGTTTACGTGAAGAAAATAGAAATCTGCAGGATCAGATTAAAGAAACCAATCGGCATAATATCATCGGCAATTCTGGTAAAATGAAGGACCTGTTTGCCTTAGTTAACCGTGTTGCTCAAACTAACAGTACCGTATTGCTACGTGGCGAGAGTGGTATTGGAAAGGAGTTATTTGCCGAGGCCATTCACAATAATAGTAACAGAAAAAATAAAAACCTGATTAAGGTTAACTGTTCAGCATTACCTGAGTCGTTAATCGAAAGTGAATTATTTGGTCACGAGAAAGGTGCTTTTACAGGTGCTGACCAGCAGCGAAAAGGAAGGTTTGAACTGGCTCATGGAGGAACAATATTCCTGGATGAAATTGGTGATTTACCACTTCCAACACAGGTAAAGTTACTTCGTGTAATTCAGGAAAGAGAATTTGAGCGAATAGGTGGAACTGAAACAATAAAAACAGATGTTCGCATAGTAGCAGCTACAAATAGAAACCTGGAAGAACAAATTGAAAAAGGAGAATATCGTGAGGATTTATACTATCGTATCAATGTATTCCCAATATTCATACCCCCATTAAGAGAAAGACGTGATGATATTCCAATTTTGGTTGACCACTTTATAGATAAGTTTAACAAAAAGAATGGAAGAAGCATCAAACGAATAACAACTTCTGCCATCAATATGCTTATGGTACATCGCTGGCCGGGCAATATCCGTGAATTGGAAAATGTAATCGAAAGAGCCTGTATTATGTGTAAGGATGATGTAATTCATAGTTACGACCTACCTCCTACTCTTCAAACAGCCGACTCAACCAATACACAGATTGAAGGCGGTATGGTTCCTATAATAGAGCAAGTTGAAAAGCAATTAATACGCGATGCACTTACCACTACAAAAGGAAATATTACCAAGGCAGCAGAAGTATTACAAATTACTGAAAGAATGTTAGGTACTCGAATAAAAAAATACGAAATTGATGCCTGGAGATTTAAAGTTTAATTTGTAAAAATGAATACCAATTTATCAACTTACGAAATTGTAGATTTAACTAAGAAAGAGCATCAGAATGCTCTTTTCTTGCTTATGAATGCCTACATGCAAGACCCGATGGGTTCAGAAACCGTTTTAAGTGAAGATCTTTTTGAATTGATGAAAGAAGGTCTAAAAAAGCAAAGCAATTATTGCGGGGTCTTACTTAAAGAAGGTAATAACTATGTTGGTTTAGCCAATTGCTTTTATGCTTTCTCTACATTTAGAGCTGCCCCTCTTTTGAATATTCATGATTTTATTGTTCTTAAAAAAGAAAGAGGTAAAGGTTTTGGAAGAAAATTGATGAGTGCAGTTAAAGATGTTGCACTAAAAAATGAATGTTGTAAAATCACCCTTGAAGTCAGAACAGACAACCCTGTAGCTCAGAATTTATATTTAAGTGAAGGATTTGACAAAACGGATCCCGAATATTTATTTTGGCAATATATACTATAAAAAGAGGGTGTCCAAAAACGGATGCCCTCTTTTTTTGTTCATAATCAGTATTTTATCTTCTTAATTATTTGTTTATATGCTTGATATTTAGTA
>NZ_JBNGOX010000021.1:0-89705 GCF_050589785.1 Carboxylicivirga caseinilyticus
TTGCGTCCGGTTTTCTTAAAGGCAATGATTTTATTATCGCGCATGGTTTGCAAAGTTCGCCTACTAACATTTAATAGTTTACATACTTCTTCGGTTACATACCACCTATCTTTAAAACCATCATTCTTTGCAACACTTATACTATCAATCTTATCGTTAATATGGTCGATCTTACCCATTAACTTATTAAAGAGATGCTCATCAACAATAACTACTGTTTTGCTCATTTTTTATACGATTATTAGTTAGATATTAAATTTTCATGACGCAAACCTAAGCAATACAGTACACTCACTTTATAGTTAAAGATAGGATCTGATAGTAAATGCGAGTAAATGGTAGTAAAAGAACGTATCGTAACGTATTTTATCGTTTTTGTGGTTATTAATTGAGCGCAAGTAAATATTATTGAATACAGACCAAATTACATCACAGTTATAATTCTTGGTATTTTTCTTTTTACTGCTATTTATTACTATCTAAATATCAAGCGTTTTTACTTTTATTACTATTTATTACCATGTTCTACATTCCTTTTGAAATTGCATTCTATTTCTCTATAATTGAATCAGAGAAACACAAAAATGACTCATTAAAATGATATTTAGAAGAACGGTATTGAAACAAGATTTGGCCATTAAATTATATCCACAAAGCTCAAATATAAATGCAGCGATGCAGCTGCTCCGAAAAGAAATAAAACTGTCTCCGGAATTTAATAACAAACTTGAATTGTTGACAAGAAATAAACGAGCGCATTATTATACACACAAAGAGTTGGAGGTGATCCTGGAACATTTTTGTATCAGTCAGGAAGAATTTGAGTTGTTATAAGAAATTCTTTGGGGAAATAATGGTAAAACATACTGTAAAACTTGCGAAAACAGGCTCAAAAGCACTATCTATATCAATAAACAGATAGCTTTTGAGTGCTTTTTTATACTTCAGAGTACTTTCATAGTATATACAGACTATATCCAGAGTATATTGCACTTGCTTTTAAGATCTTTGTCCATTTTGTAGAGTATAATTGGAGTGCTTTTTGAATGCTTGCGAAATTTATGAGGGTACATTTAGGATGCTTTTCTCAGTATCAATAGTGCTTGACATAAATCTCCACCAATATGAAAACAACAGCTATTATTAAATGGTGAAAATGCTTCATTTATGGGAGTATATTTTAAATGCTTTTAAGGTGATTTTTAGAGTTTGTGGAGTATTAAGACAAAAAAATGTTCTATCTGGTAGTGATTGTCCTAGCAGTGTCCGAAATTGGCACAGCTGTAAGTCGTTAGTTTTGTGATTTATAATATAATTTTACAGCCATCAAAATAAAGTATAATAAAATTAAGCGCAATACAATGATATTACCCCGAACAATATTAAAACAAGATTTAGCTAAAAAACTATACCCACAAAGTTCAAATACAACTTCTGCCATGCAATTATTAAGGAAAGAAATAAAACAATCTCAGGAATTAAACTCCAAACTTGATTTATTAGCCAGAAATAGGAGAGCACATTATTATTCACACAAGCAATTGGAGGTTATCCTGGAACACTTTTGTATTAGTCAGGAAGAGTTTGAGAGGCTATAGAAATTTTATAATCATACGATACATAACCAACTTCTTAACAGACAATAAAAAAATCACATCCCGTTTGGTATATTATTCGCTAAATATAAAATAGTATCCCGATGTGGCATAATCTCTTATTAGGTAAGACAATACAACAAAATCCATTACGCAAAGCCGGTATTTCAAAAAACATCTATCACGGTTGTTTTCTTGACAATTATTGATTTCAATATGTAACACCTCTTGCATTATGCACACAAAAATCAATAGTTCATGTTACGTGAACAGTTGATATTTATGAACGCTCGATTGTATGAATTAACAAACGACCGTCAAATATCAATCTTCAGACATATTAGTTTGACATTGTTTTGTTAACTATGCCCTAATCCAATTTTTATAGTATATTTGAGCAATAGAGGTCATTACAAAGCATGTAAAAACAGCCGTATTTTGAACCTTGTACCAAGGACTTAGCGAGGACTTTAAATTACACCAGCATAAAACATTGAGATATGAAGATTAAATCTAAGGTTCATTTCCTCTCTCCTCTGAATAAAACAGTACAACAAAGCCCTGTAAGCAAAAAACTCACAGGGCTTTGTTATAACCATACAATTTGAATAATGACTAATCCTGTCCAACAATTTTACTTCGTTTTTCAAAAATTAAATTGTCTTTCCACTTGCCATCGAGTTTACCGATTTTTTCTCTAAATCCAATTAACCTAAAGCCAACACTTTGATGAAGCTTAACGCTTGCGATGTTTTCAGTAAATATTCCGGCCTGAAGTGTCCATATACCATTCTTTTCACTATCCGTAATAAGATCATTTAATAGTTTTTTACCTATGCCTCTACCTCGATATTTATCCGATACATAAACACTCACTTCGGCAACTCCACCATAAATACATCTATTAGAAACGGGACTTAAGGCTGTCCACCCAACTATTTCATTATTGAAAGTCATAACAAACCTACCAAATGGCAAATGTGACTTATCCCAGTTCTCCCAATTTGGTGAAGACTTTTCAAAAGTGGCAACACCTGTTGCAATGCCACTTTCATAAATTGCTTTTACCTGTTGCCAATCCTCTGGTATCATGCATCTAATTTCTGCAACTTCCATTTCCACAAGTTGTTTCTACATCATCAAGTTTAGCTGTTTTTCCATCATTACCGGTCCATTGCTCCATTTCTTCAGGTGCGGGTCTTGCGTAGATTCCTTCACCATAAACAGTGGCTAATCCATGTGTATAAAATGCCTCCCAATCGACTCCCTGAGGGTCGGTTATCCAGCTTTTTTGCGATTTTGAATAACAACAAGTACAATTTCCTTCCTCTCGAATTGTACCTTTTGCCTTTTGCATATTAGCATATACTTCAGTAAGCTCAGCTTCACTTTCCATTTGTAACCCTAAGTGTTCTATTCCTTTTTCTGAATGACCTGTTGAAATGGCATAGTTAATTCGGGGATCATCTAACATCCATTTGGCATAATCAACTTTTACCACGGCTGGTTGAGTATTAAACAAAGCAGAATAGAAAGCTATACTCTCCTCAAGATTTTTCACTCTAACGTGTACATGAAATCGTTTCATATTTATAAATTTTAATTGTTACGACTTCAAGACGAAAGGAGTAAAAAAAAGACGCAAATTATTTTCTAATTTCTTTTTTAAATTTCTGTAGAGGTTCGCAACTCTCCTTTATTTCAAAGGAAATAATTTTACCTTGTTTGTCAGTTTCGATATTACAACAGGTAATAAATTCGGCCTTCAGAAGATCTCTTGCTCTTTTTATTCTGGACTTGGTTGCTGATAGATTTATATTTAGTTTTTTGGCAACTTCCGCTTGTTTCAGGCCTTCAATATCGGATAATCTTAAAGGTTCTGCATATTTCTGTGGTAAGAATTCAAGCATTGGATTAATGTAATTCAATGCCTCGTGAAAGGCTTCGTTCTGATCTTCCTCAATAATCTCTGATAACTCGTTATGATGAGTAATATTCGTCTTCTTGCGATAATGATCAACAATTGTATTCTGAGCAATTTGAAAGAGCCAACTTCTAATATTATTGACACCCGATTTTGACATACAAAAGTTATAAACTTTCAATAATACATCTTGCAAGATATCATTCGTAAGATCATCATCTTTGACCCTCTTAAAAATATAATTTCTTAACTCATTTTTGTGTTCAAGCCACAAGGCAGGAACATCACAATTTGTTTTTATATTATTCAATTGATTTTTATTTATTGGTTAAAAGTTTGGTTGATGAAGTTTAGTATAATAATAACTTAATATTCTTACATAGAATTTACTTTCTACTTATGAATGTTCCAACTGAAACCCAAAGCCAAATAATTCATAGTTTGATTTAATCCCAGTCCAAAGGAAAGATCCAACTGAAAATTCGATTTCAACAAATAGGTTAAGCCGGCATCAAAATTAGATATCCATTGATTCATATTGGTATATTCTCCATAAACTTCATAGTATGAGCCTAACTTTTCTGTTAAACCAACACTTAAAACTGCCGAATAAAGAAAGTCTCCATTTCCTTCTCCACAATTGGCATAACCTAAGTTAGTCCCTACTCCTAAAGCATCAGATAATGGTTGTGAAATGGCCAGTTTACTTACCGAACCAACTGAATTTGAAGAGATCCATTCTGTCCCTGTAGGTATTAAAACATGCGATAGAAAAGCAATTTCAGTGTCAATCGCGTCTTTCCGAAGAATCTGTACTTTAAAGCCCAATTCTAAATCACTCAAAGCTGTTTTACCCGAATAATTTACCAACTGCTCTCCCAACCTCAATTCAAAAATTCTGCTTAGTCCATATCGAAAGAGGGTTGTTGGAATAAAATAAGCTCTGTCAGATGAACGATTCAAATTTTCAACCATTAAACCCGATTCAATCTGAAAACTTCTTATTGGAATAGTAGATGATGATTCTGTCTGGTCTGGTCGATCAGTTATAATATGCTGCGAAAAAACCTGAAATCCAGCAAACAGGCAGCTTATCAATAGCAATAGTATTTTTTTCATAGATTAATCTGATTTACTATTACAAACTAAAAAGCAGCTTAAATGTTTGTTGGCCTACAATTTTATAATTGAATAGTCCGGCCAGAAGCATGACTTTCAACTGCAGCATTTAATATCCTGACTGTCTCAAGGGCTTGCTCAGGTGGTACCGGATTATTGCCTTCCAATGCTATGCACTGGTATAAATCATTATAAAACCCCGGATAATATCCAGCTTCAGTTTCAATTTTACCACTATAATTAAGTCCATTATAATCTGTCACCAGCAATCCCCAGTTACTTTCATCTTCTTTCCCCCAATCGTCACCTGTTGGCAAATATCCTTTGTCTAACAATTCCTCCTGTGGATCACCTCCATATTTAATAAATGAACCATCAACACCATGTAAAGAATACATAGGTCCAGGTACTTTCACCAGGTAAGACGAACGGAGAACAACTTGCAAATTTTCATAATCCAGGCGGATATTCATATAATCATTCACCTCAGACTGATCTCTTACTTTTGCCATTTTTGCATTGACCGATGTAGGCATCCCAACCAGTTGCACCACCTGATCAATCAAATGCGAACCCAGATTAAATAACACTCCTACCCGTTCATCACCTTCTTCTTTCCAGCTTCCTTCACGAATCTCTTTACGGTAACGATCATAATGAATCTCCAACTCCACCAATCGACCTAATAATCCCTGATCAATAATCTTCTTAACGGTTTTAAAATTACCATCATATCTCCTGTTTTGATATACGGAAAGTACTCTATTTTGCTTTTTTGCAAGATCAATCAGTTCATCTGCCTCTTCTACGGATAAAGTAAAAGGCTTTTCTGTAACCACATGCTTACCTGCCAGTAAAGCTTCTTTTGTCATACCATAATGAAGATGATCAGGCGTATTAACAATCACTAACTCTATTTCAGGATTAGCCAACAAATCAGCAAACGACCTGTATATCGTTGCCTGTGGGAAAAGTTTCTCTGATTCATTTTTGGTTCGTTCAAATACACCGATGACCTCATATTGATCTGATAAAACCTTTAATGAAGGACCATGAAATATCCTGCCTGACATGCCGTAAGAAGCAACTCCTGTTTTGATAATTTTCATATTGAAGGGATTTTTATGCAATATCGGTTTAAAAACAAACTCATCCAAGCATAAGTTCTATTCAAAAAAAATGCTGCCCTCTTATGAGAACAGCATCTTTCATATTTATTAAACACAACTACTTGATATATTTTTTCGATATTTCAATCCATTTTTCCACTTTGCCTTCAGTAAATGGAATCAGATAGAATGAATATTGGTATTTCCTGTTTCCCCTCATCATATATTCTTCCTGTGGACTGGCATACCAGCTATCATCTCCTCCAACACCACGCTGATTCATATCAATATTAACCTGTATAAGATCCTGTGGTACTATATCAATGGTATGCTTACTGATATTCACTTCCGGAATACCGTCAATCCGGTAAACATGCTCAATATCTGTGTTGACACCATAATCCAATCCTTCTGAACTATCAAAGTCCTCGTTTGGCACATTATGAGTTGTTACTGACACATTCTTCTTCCAATCGGCCGATACTACCATCAAGCCATTACCCGAAGCATTGGTCCAACTTGCCCAGCGAATATCTGTTTTGTTGCCATTTTCCTGAGGACGAATATATGGAACATACTGCTCTGCTACTGTTGATTGATACAAATCAACAAAGGAAGCCGCTTTTCTGTCGGTATAATTCTCCCATGGACCACGGCCGAAATAAGTAAATTGCTCATATTCCGAAGGCATCATAAACTTCAATCCTATTCGAGGAATATCAGGTTTATATTCTGTCTCGTTTAATGTATTATCGACCTGAACAACACCATTACCATAAATAGTATATACACTCTCAAACTCCGTTTCAACACCAGGTAATTCATAAACCACCTTTACCAACACTTTATTTACTGCTTCTTTTTTAGCACTGATTGCTTTTACTGATGCAAACAAGGTCGCCTTCTTCCATTCGATATTATTTACATGCATACGGTTACCAAAGTCATTATCGGTTACTGCTCGCCAAAAGTTAGGTTGTGGTCCGTCACCATTCAGAATATATTCATTGCCTCTGTATAAATAGGAAGTTATATGACCTGCAACCTTATCAAACACCACAGATACATCATTATTGAAAACATTGACATCACTTTTTGTCTGCTTTAAAGTCAATGCATCACCTGCTTCCAATTCCATTTCTTCTGCCTGAAATTTCTTTTCAATAGCAAACTGTTCATGTGCTACTCTGTACCCCTTCGGAAGCAATCCCCACGACTCTCTGGTGCGAGCTTCAATTACCATAAAATACTCGGTATTTGGTTCGAATTTTACATCTTTTAAAGGAAGATGAATAATCTTACCCGTATTGGGTTCAATATCAAGATCAGACAACTCATAGATCTTAATCACCTTACCATCAGCTTTCAGGAAAGCGCTAAACTCAAACGCTTTGGTATTGGTAAAATCATATCGATTGGTTATAACCGAGCGGAACTCATTTGCCCAGTTAATATCCATATCACTGAATTTAATAAACTCATGTACCTTGCGAACTTCTTCCAATCCGGGATGTGGCGTTCTGTCAGGGAATACCAAACCATTATTTAAAAAAGCATTATCACTTGGCAAATTTTCTCCAAAATCACCGCCAAAAGCATAATATCTTCTTCCTTCTTCATCAGTCTTCCAGATGGATTGATCCACCCAATCCCAAAGAAATCCGCCTTGCAGGTTTACATGCTTATCAATGATGTCCCAATAATCTTTAAAATTACCCGTACTGTTTCCCATGGCATGCGCATATTCGCTGGGAATAAACGGACGATCGGTTGGGTTATCGGCAACCCATTGAAAAGCTTTCGGACTTGGATATTGAGGACAAATGATATCTGTATCCCAATCCTGATTCCAATAGGTTCCGTCGTATTCGCTATAAGGCCTTTCGTACTGTACAGGTCGTCTGGTAGCATCAGCCTCTTTCATGGCTTTGTATCCGGCATAAAAATTAACTCCGTTTCCTCCTTCGTTACCCATCGACCAAATGATCACTGAAGGATGATTCTTATCGCGCAACACAAGGTTACGCATACGAGTCACATGAGGCATTTTCCACTCCGGACGTTTTGCCAAAGAATATTGTCCATAGTACATTCCATGAGACTCAACATTGGCTTCTGCAACAACATAAATTCCATATTTGTCGCATAATTCATAAAACACTTCTGGCTGTGGATAGTGACTGGTGCGAACCGCATTGATATTATTCTCTTTCCAAAGGGTGATATCCTTCAATATCTGTTCTTTATTAATCACATGACCTGTTTCAGGATTTGTTTCCTGAGTATTTACTCCTTTCAAAGTAACAGGAACTCCATTTACCAATAATAATCCACGCTTTATTTCAACCGATCTGAATCCGATATCTGTTGCCAGAGCTTCTCCTTTTATTTTCTTTCCATTCAAGAAAAGCGACAATGTATATAGGTTCGGATGCTCTGCATTCCAGGAACTCACATTGGGAATAATGGCCGAAAAATGAATTGAACCCTCAGCATCACCTTCAACCAATATCTCTTTCGACTCCTCCCAAACAACCTTCTTATTCTCATCCAGCAACTGAGCAACGATACTTGATTTTTGTTTTTTATCCAGATGATTTTTCAAATCAACCTGCACTTCCAGATTTCCATCTTTGTAATCATTGGTTAATGTTGATACTACCTGAAAGTCGCGAATCCGCAATTTGGGCTGACCATACAAATATACACTTCGTTCAATTCCGCTGATTCTCCAAAAATCCTGACATTCCAGATACGATCCATCCGTCCAGCGAAAGATTTGAATTACGATTGTATTATCACCTTTTTTCAAATATGGAGTAATATTAAACTCGGCCGGCAACTTACTATCCTGCGAATAACCAACAAACTCACCGTTAATCCAGACAAAACCTCCTGCTTTCATAGCTCCAATATGCAGAAAAACCTCATCCTCCCCTGTACTTCCATCAAATTGAAAATGTCTGAAATAGGTGCCAACCGGATTAATATCATGAGGAACCTGACCGGGATTAGCAGGTATCTTGCCATCAATAAAAGTTATTTCCTTCGAAATTGGAGCTTTATAATCGGCAAACTCATACTGGTGGTTCACATAGATAGGATCACCAAATCCGTGTAACTCCCAGTTGGCAGGAACAGGAATACTATCCCATCCTTCAGCAGTAAAACCTTCCTTAGTAAAATTAACCTCTCTTTTCTCCGGATCTGAAACCCAGTGAAACTTCCATACTCCATCCAAAAGCTGATAGTACGTTTGATTAGCCACTTCTCTTTTCAGAGAACTTGCAGGATCGGAATACGATCGAAATATAGCATGGGAAGGTTCTTTGTTCCATTCCAAAACAGTAATATTCTCTGTATAATACCAAGGATCTGATAATGGATCCGGAACTTGTGACTGAGCCATCCCAAGCTGCATACCCAATAAAGTAACAACACCAAAAATCGTTCTGCGCATTTAAATAATTCTTCTAGGTTTATATCTAATTCAAACAGTTTATTTCAAGCACTTGTCCTTTCTCAAGACTTACCTGTATCAAACCATTTTCTTCTCTCACTTCCATTTTCTTTCCATCAACCATAGCTTTTATTTCTTTAACTGATTCTGGATTTAGTATTTTAAAATCACCCTCTTGTAAAGCAATCAATTTAGCTGTTTTCAACTTATTTTTCTCCCATTGGGCCGATACCAAACCATTACCTCTCACCTTAAGTCCATCAAATGATCCGGTGGTATAAGCATTGGGCAAGGAAGGTAAAAATTCAATATACCCTTTATGACTTTGCACTAACATTTCAGCAAGACCTGCAGAATAGCCAAAGTTTCCATCTATTTGAAAGGGAGGGTGCGAATCAAAAAGATTAGGATACATTGATCGTTGAAATAATAATTGTATATGCTTATGGGCTTCATCTCCATTCAACAAACGTGCATAAAGATTAATTAACCATGCTCTGCTCCAACCAGTGCCGGCACCACCATTATCCAAACGACACTGCAGTGTTTTTTTAATACCTTCCATCAGCTCCGGATGGTTAATTTCGTTAACTGCAATACCAGGGTGAAAACCATACAAATGCGACATATGCCGATGTCCGGGTTCTACTTCTTTATACTCTCTGTCCCACTCCAAAATCCTGCCATCAGATCCAATTACAAAGCCCTGGCGCAAACGAGTCAGTTGCTCTTTTACTGTCTGAAGTAACTCATTATCTTCTTTTAAAATTTCGCAAGCTTCCACATACTCACCAAAAACCTCTGCTATCACCTGCTGATCCATCGCACTTCCTAAACAAGTAGCAACAGCCTTGCCATCTGTATTATAAAACTGATTCTCTGGTGAAGTTGATGGAGCTGCTACCAAAGAACCATCACGTGGATCTTCTATTAACCAGTCGGAGTAAAATTGTGTAACCTCTTTGATTGCAGGATAGGCTCTGTTTCTCAGAAAATCGTCATCCTGGGTATACTCATAATGTTGCCAGTAATGCTGCATCAACCAGCCACCGGCACCAAATGAACCACCCCAATAAGCTGTTGGAGCCCGCAACCAGGTTACAGCCCATAGATCGGTAGCGTGTGGAATAAAGGATCCACGACAACCAAAATTCACTTTAGCCGTTTCTTTTCCATTTTCAATCAGGCGATCTACATAATCAAACAAGGGCATATTTAATTCATCCAGGTTGGTATTATTGGCCAACCAGTAATTCATCTGCAGGTTGATATTTAGATGATAATCGCCATTCCATGGTGCAAAAATATGAGGGTTCCACAATCCTTGCAAATTAGCCGCTAACATTCCTTCTCGTGAACAGCCAATTAACAGATATCTGCCATAATTAAACAACAACTCTTCCATTCCCAGATCTACTTCTCCCTCCTGAATTCTTTTTAATCTGACATCCGTAGCAAGAGTATCTAACCTGTTGTGATCAACCTGAAAATGAACTCTCGAATAAAATTGCTGATGATCCGCAATATGTTCAGCTTCAATCTGAGCAAGATTTGTTGCTAAAACATTTTGAAGTTCTTTTTTATTTTGATCAACAAAGTCTGTATGATAAAATGAACTGTTCGAAACGATATATAAAACAGCTTTCTTTACACCTTTTAGTTCCAGATAATCATCACCTGAAATAAGTAAACCATTGTCAATTTTTGCTTTTAGTCGAGTTTGAAACTTAACTCCGTAAGTAATCGGATCAGGCTTAGAATCAAATGCTCCTCCATATTGGGTTACTTCACCATCCATCAATAAATCACCCGATTCATGAACACTTACTTTAACTGTTGGATGACCTTCATCCTCAGGGCGCGAGAGCATTATTTTTCCATTTATACCATTTTCAGCTTCTGATGTCAGTTCCACTATAATAACTTCATGCGGATGGCTTGCAAACACTTTTTCTGTGAATAAATTACCATTTGTTTTATATATGGTAGTCGAAATGGCTTTTTCCAAATCAAGCTTACGTCGGTAATCGGTTATATTATCATGATTCAGCTCGATTAACAAATCACCTAATGTTTGGTGAGAACGACCTACACTCTTATTGGAAAACTTCTCAATCAATAAAGCATCTGCCATATCATTTTTACCTTCAAAAAGATATTGCCTTATTTTCTTAAGATCTTCGGGCCTTCCTGCCGGATTATCCCATTCCATCTTGCCAGGCCACATAGAGTCATCATTCAACTGAATGTGCTCAGTATCTGTTTTCCCATAGATCATGGCGCCGATCCGACCATTACCAATTGGCAGACTTTCTTCCCATTGCTGGGCTGGCTGAGCATACCACATAACATTTTCGTATGTTTTGGTGTCAGTTTGAATAGAACAAGAAGTCAGTAAAAAAACAACCAGATAAACCAGATTTTTGATTTTCATAATAGCTGATATAAATATTATTCAAAATTATTTGCCAATACACATGCAAATAATGCAAAGATCAATTTATCGGAAAGAACGAATGTTCTTAATGTTGGTAAGTAAGTTTCAAACATAACAAAAATGAAGCACTATCAGAGTCATTACCACTATTATTGACAATATTTAACATACATTGTTAACATATCTATCACATTAAACCATATACCTCCTTTGAGCTAACCAATGTATAACAACTTAAGCAATAACTCAACCAAAAATTAGTATCTTACAATACACACTTTAAAATTAAATCAATGAATCTGTTATTAATTAGTAATTCTACCATGGCAGGAGAGCCTTATCTGGATTACCCTAAAAACGATATTGCCAATTTTCTGGGCACCCCATCCACCAAATGTTTATTTATTCCTTACGCAGGTGTTACAGTGAGTTTTGATGAGTATGAATCAAAAGTAAAAAAGCGTTTTATTGAGGTTGGCCACGATATTGTTTCTATTCATCATTTTGATGATCCGATAAAGGCCGTGAAAGAAGCTGAAGCAATTGTTGTAGGAGGTGGAAATACCTGGCAGTTACTAAGAATGATACACGATCAGAATTTAACTGAGCCCATTCGGGAAAAAGTTTTAAACGGAACGAAATATATTGGCTGGAGTGCCGGATCCAACCTGGCTTGTCCTACCATTAAAACTACCAACGACATGCCTATTATAGACCCAAAAGGTTTTGGCGCTTTAAACCTGATTCCTTTTCAAATAAACCCGCATTATCTGGATGCAAATCCTGAAGGCCATGGAGGTGAAACCCGTGAAGATCGAATTCTGGAGTTTGTGGAAGTAAATCAAAAAACAACAGTTGCCGGCTTGCGCGAAGGCTGTATGTTTATAGTGAACGATGGAAAATTATATTACAAAGGAATACACTCTTTGCGGATTTTTAAATATGGAATCAAGCCATACGAAGTTGAGCAGACAGAAGACTTTAATTTCTTATTGAAAGAATAACAAAAAAGAGGCTTTCGGGCCTCTTTATTCATCCATTTCTTTAAGAATTGCTTCAACTTCTTCTTCTGTTTTATGCAATTTATCTTTACAGGTTTTTATCAAAACACTAACTCTTTTTACTTTCTCTGATAAATCATCCACATCCAATTCCTCATTTTCAATCTGTTGAAGAATCTCTTCAATCTCTCCCATGGCCTCTGAATAGCTCATTTTCTTCTTGGTCATAATCACAAATTATTCAACATTATTAATGGGTAATGTAAAAGTAAAGGTACTGCCTTTTTCCAGTTCACTCTCAACCCAGATACTTCCTTTGTTTATTTCAACAAACTCTTTACACAACACCAACCCAATACCAGTTCCTTTCTCATTAAAAGTTCCCTTAGTGGTAAAAGCAGTATCAACCTGAAAAAGTTTTTCTATGTTTTCCTGTCTGATTCCAACCCCTGAGTCAGAAACAGACACTTCAATCATATCGTTTTTCTTTTGAGCAATAACATAAATAACACTTCCTACACGCGAAAATTTAATGGCATTACTTATGAGGTTACGTAACACGGTACTAAACAAATTCAGATCGGCCCATGCAACAAGATCCTTTTCTACTTTCGGACTGATAACAATATCTTTTTCTTCAGCATTTAAACGAAGCAAAGAAACAATGTTATGAGTGTGTATTGATACATCAATCTGCATGGGTTTATATTCTGTTGTACCCAACTGTGTTCGTGACCATTGTAAAAGGTTTTCTACAAGCCCCAATAATCGTTTGGTTGAATTATGTATTACCTGAGCATAATCAATGACTTCTTTTGTATTCTTGGTCTCAGCATGTAAACATAGCATCTCTGCAAATCCCATTAAGGAGCTGAACGGACTTTTTAAGTCATGCGCTATGATTGAAAAGAATTTATCTTTAGTAGCATTTAACTGAGCCAGTTCTTTGTTCTTTTCTTTCAGTTGGATAGATGTTTTTCTCTTTAATCGAAATAACAAAATAAGGAAGATTATAGAACCAAAAAGTGCCGCACTGATTATCAGATATAATGTGCGTGTTTCTTTCAACCTTTCCAGATCTTCTTCTTTAGATATGTTATCCTGCTCCAACTTTGAGATAGTTGCATCCTTTTCCAGCAAATTATAAACTGCTTCCATCCGGGCAGAATTGATTAACGCCTGTTCATCAGTGATGGAATCTTTCAAGGTAGAGTATAACTTTTGTGACTTCAGAGCCTCTTTAAAAATGCCTTCTTTCTCAAATAAACCGGATTGAGTACTGTAACAATCTGCTAATATTGTTTTCTCACCAATTTTTTTAGAGATAGTAATAGCCTTATTAAGATATTCATGAGCTTCAGAATAATGCTTTGAAGCAATAACTGTTTGAGCTAAATGCAAATAAGTTTCTGCCTCCAGAGATGCATCTTCATGAGTAACCATTATCTTCAAGGCTCTTTCGAAATAAGAAACAGCTTGTAAATAAGCCTTATTACTTTGATGCGCCCTTCCTATATTTACATATGCCACAGCAATTGACGAACTATCTTCATCCTTATTAACAAATTGAAGAGATGTTTCGTAACTATCAAGTGCAGCACCAATATTTCCTAATTGTAAATAAATCTCACCCAGATTGTTATGACAACTTCCAATGCCCGAATTATCCTCCAGCATTACATATAGTTTCATAGCATCGTTGTAATATCGTAATGCCAATTGATACTGTTTCAATGCATAATGAAGATTACCCATGTTATTCAGCAAGCTTGCCCTACTGGCATCATTGCCCGAAACCTGATTCAGTTCCAATGCTTTTTCCAAACAGCTTAAAGCTTCGGTATACTGTGCTAACTGATTTAAAACAACACCTTTATTGGTTAGCCCTTTTAGAATCAACTCAGTATCATCACTTTTAACACCTAACTCATATGCCTGATTGAAATAATTGAGTGCCAATGCATAATTTCGTTGATACCAATACATGGCACCAATGCTGTTATAAGCATTACCCTGACTAATGTATTGTCCGGCTTTTGAATAATATTGAGATGCTGCCTGAAAATAACCTATGGCTTCACCGTAGGAATTATGATCAGAAGCCAACCAACCAATGTAATTATATAATCTTCCTAATTGACTATCTGTTTTTTCCTTTGAAGAGATGGCTTTCGCTTTGTTAAGATAGATACCGGCATTTTCACTATCCTGCAAATCATACAGTCTGATACCAGTCTCGAGGTAGAGATTAAACTTATCGATATTTGATAATTCTTTCTTTTCTGCATTTTCACAGGCCATCAATACATCTTTTGCATCCATGAGTTTGTTCATCTGATCTTTATAATCAAGCGATGAACCTATCCCATCAACAGTATCTGGCTCCTGATGCATAGTCGAATCTTGTGCATTAAAAGTCAGAAATGACAGAAGAAAAAGAAACGTTACCAGGTAACGTAATTGATTTGTAATCATTTGTCCGTTAAATACTCCCCGTTAAAAATCGATTTAAATTTATAAAAAGCCTTTAACAATCAAATGATCTACTTGATTATTTTTTCTACTTTACTAATAATTAAACCTTTTTGAAGTTTGGTATGTAGTACATCTCCCTCCTTAATTTGTTCGGTGGATTTAAGTGGAAGTTGTTCCTTGTATGTAATCGAATAACCCCTTTCAAGTACATTCTCAGGATCAGACAACTTGGTTGTTTTTTCAGCTAACAATAACTTTTGCGAGGCATTTTTAAGATATGCTGCCACTTCAATCTTCAACTGGGTATGATGAAACTGGCATTGTTTTAGTCCACTATTCACCTGCTTTTTAACCAGATAATGCAACGATTGTTTAACGTGTGTGAAATACAATTGCTGATTATCGAAATAAGACTTGACCACAAAATTCAATCGTTGAGCAGCTTCTAAAGGCTGCCTTCTTTTTTGAGTGATAACCTTACTAACAATAGGTTGCAGAGTATTAACAGCAATATCAAGACGATGTTTCTGATTTTTTAACTGATCCGTCACCTCATCAATGAAATGCTCTTTGACATCGTCGAGATATGCATTAAAATCACTTATTCGATCCACTATAAATTCAGCAACAGCAGTTGGTGTTTTTAAGCGTGTATGAGCAACCATATCTGCAACTGATTCATCCCGTTCGTGACCAATACCGGTTAGTACAGGCAATGGAAATTGAGCTATATTAAGTGCTAACCAGTATCCATCGAAACACATTAAATCGGCCGTTGAACCTCCACCTCTAATAATGATCACAGCATCAAAAAAGTCCTCGTATGCATAAATCCTCTCCAGTGCAGAAATAATTGATTGTTCAGCCTCGTTCCCTTGCATGGTTGCCTTAAAGAGTTTATGGTAAATCTTAAATGCGTAAGGGTTATTTTCCAACTGGTTAATAAAATCTTCATATCCGGCTGCTGTTGGAGATGAAATAACGGCCAGCTTTTGAGGAACTGTAGCCAGTTCAACCTCTTTATTCATATCCATCACACCCTCCTCCTCCAGTTTCCGGATAACTTCCAGTCGTTTGCGGGCAATGTCCCCCAGGGTATAGGATGGATCAATATCTTTAATGTTTAAACTAAAACCATAAACTTCCTGGAATTCAACACTTGCTCTTATCAAAACTTTTAAGCCACTGGTAAGTTCCTGCTTAGTGGTTGTTTCAAAATAGGGTTTCAGCATCCGGTAGGTAAAAGCCCATATTGTAGCTCTGGCTTTAGCCTTAACAGTATCTGTGGTCTCATCCTTCTCTATCAACTCAAGATAACAGTGTCCGCTTCTTACGGTTCTTATTTCACTTATCTCAGCGATCACCCATACAGTATCAGGAAAAGATACTTCTATTGCCTCTTTGATCTGACTGTTTAATTGAGATAATGAAATGTGTTCGGGCATAACTTAATTCTTCAAGACCTTATAATACTTCTTCCCAAAATCCGATTCAATGATAAGTATATATATTCCTTTTGAGGTATTATAAAAGCCTTCCAACTTAATCATTTCGCCAACCTCGCTTTGCCCTGAAAAAATAATATTACCTGCTATATCGTACAAACTAATGTTTACTTTATGAATGATGCTGCTGGTGAACGAAGGTTTTATCAACAGATAATTGCTAAACGGATTGGGGCTAACAATCCATTCAAGTTCTTCATTCAATTGACTATCAACATCGGTTTTCAATGCCAAATTAAAATCAGGTATTCCGTAACCAAAAGAATCGTCAGGGTTATTGTAATTTGAAGAACTACTCGTAATCAGATTTATAATATCCAATGAAGTATAATTAGGCAATGCCTGCCATAAACTCGCCACTAAACCTGCAACAACCGGTGATGAGTATGACGTTCCGGCACCAAATTCAATACCACCACCCAAACTCTGAACAGCAGTATAATACCCCACAGCAGCAACCTCAGGTTTCACCCTTTGATCATAACTTGGGCCGTAAGACGAGAAATACGCTCTGGTACTATCAGGGCTCATGGCTGCCACCGATAAAATATTTTTAGCATCAGCAGGCACACCAATATAATGCCAGTTATCATCTCCTTCATTACCAGCACTAACTACCACTACCATACCTTTCAACGCAGCAATTTCAGCTGCTTTCGATGCTCTTGAAGTTCCATCCAGTGTTTGATAAGTATATGATGTAAAAGGTGAATCAAACTCATAATACCCCAGTGAACTATTGATAACATCAACCCCCACACTATCGGCAAATTCGGCAGCACAAACCCAGTAATCTGGCTCAACAGGTGTTTCAGTTGCAACATCTTCTGTTCTTAACAACCAATATGAAGCTTTTGGAGCTGTTCCCAAATATGTACCCGATATTTCGCCGCCCATAATCGAAAGAACCTTCATTCCATGGTAATGAGTACTAAAAAAATCGGAATGAGGATTTACAAAATCTTTATACCCAATAATCTGTCCATTGTCCCACAAATGCTGCAAGCTTGGCATATTATCGGCTGCATTAAAACCCGCATCCAAAACAGCTATTTGAATTCCTTCTCCTTTATAACCATTCTCATGAAGATAATGACCGTTTACAGTTTGTATCTGATCCCATGCATATCCATACTCCTCTTCTGATTTTGATTTATATACTCCTTGCCCCTCTTTAAACTTCACAACAGTACTAACATAGTTACTTCTTGTTGTCATCTCTACATATGATACAAAACAATAGTTGGATAAAGTATCCATCAATTCAATGTCGGAAGAAAACACAACCGCACCGTTCAACCATTTTGTGGTGTATCTCACATCAATTCCCAGAGATCGTAAACTATCGGTATATTTCTCAGATACCGGCAGGTCTTCTTCGGTAATTTCAATATTCTGTCTGAACCGCCTGTCAATTGCTCTTTGACTTAAAAATTCTGTCGGTCTGTCTATGCGAAAGGTTGAATTATTTTTATCTGAGAATTGCACAAAATACCCATTACTTTGACCCAGCAAAGCATAAGTGGATAAAAACAGTAGGAGTAAAAGAGTATTTAGTTTAATCATGCAATTTTATCTATAATATCCTTCCGGATTATTTTGCATCTTTTCCGGATCTTTAATCTTTCCTTTATTTTTTTCAAAATCAGCCTGCTCTGCAGCTCTTATTGCATCCAGAACTTCCGGATTTAATAAAGTTCCTTTGCTGTATTTCAGCTCATAATTAACTTTTCCATCCTGATGAAAAAAAGTCCACTTGCCATCTTCTAAATTATTTTTATAATTGGCTTCAATCTCAAGCTGACCACTTTCGTAATAATACAAATAACTCCCTTCGAGTTTATCATTAACATAATTTGCCTTCAACATTGGAGCCCCACTTTTGAAAAACTTAAGCCAGGGTCCATGTTTCATCCCATTAACAGAAGTATATGATTCAGCAATCTGACCACCTGGATAATATATAATTGTTTCTCCATGCGGTTTGTTGTTTTTATACTCTTCAGTAGAAGCAATCACATCTTTGGATGAATAAAAGATCCATTTACCATCCTTATTCTTTCCTACAAAATTACCTGATGACGTTAGCTCCTCTGCTTCATTAAACATTTCTGCTTTACCATTCAAGCCTGACTCATCGTAAATAATTCGCAGACTCATTTTTCCATTAGGGTAATACCGTATATACTCACCTACCGGTTTATCATCCTTAAAGATTGCCTTATACAAAGGAGCGCCATTTGTATAACGCTTTTCCCATGGCCCCTGTTTCAACCCTTTGGCATCTGTTTGATTGTAGTTATCCGGAACAGGCACAACCTCCTTTTTCTTTGCGGGAATTTTATTACCAAAAACATCTGTAACCTGAGCATTCATATTTAATGCACAAAATATAATTACCAATGCTGATAAAAAGCGTTGTGAGTTTTTCATTGCCTATTCTTTTTTAATGAATGATATTCATCATCCAAATCTAATAAATGATACTTAAGTGGGTAAAAACAGTTTCAAAAATATAAAAAAAAGTCCTCAGTAATGAGGACTTTTTCAATGAGTCATTATTTACGGAAAATTATTTTACTTCTTCGAAATCAACATCTGTAACTTCGTCATCTTTTCCACCCTGCTGAGCTCCGGCATCTGGTCCTGGTTGAGCACCACCTTGTGCATCAGCCTGAGCCTGACTTGCATTATACATTTCTTGTGATGCAGCCTGGAAAACAGTATTTAATTCTGTTGTTGCAGCGTCGATTGCAGCAATATCCTGAGCTTTGTGAGCTTCTTTCAGTTTACCCAAAGCAGCTTCAATTGGAGCTTTTTTGTCAGCTGGCAATTTGTCACCAAACTCAGTCAATTGTTTCTCTGTCTGGAAGATTAAACTGTCAGCAGCATTCAATTTATCGATTTTTTCTTTAGCTTGCTTATCAGCATCAGCATTTGCTTCTGCCTCATCTTTCATGCGCTTGATTTCGTCATCAGATAAACCTGATGATGCCTCGATACGGATACTTTGCTCTTTACCTGTTGCTTTATCTTTAGCAGTAACATGAAGGATACCGTTAGCATCAATATCGAAAGTTACCTCAATTTGTGGCGTTGCACGTGGTGCTGGTGGAATACCATCAAGGTGGAATCGTCCGATTGTTTTGTTATCCTTAGCCATTGAACGTTCTCCCTGCAACACATGAATCTCAACTGAAGGCTGATTGTCTACTGCAGTAGTAAATGTTTCTGACTTTTTAGTTGGGATTGTTGTGTTGGCCTCGATTAACTTAGTCATTACACCACCCATTGTTTCAATCCCCAATGAAAGAGGAGTAACATCCAACAACAATACATCTTTTACTTCACCGGTTAACACACCACCTTGAATAGCTGCACCAATCGCAACCACCTCATCAGGGTTAACACCTTTTGAAGGAGCTTTACCGAAGAAGCTTTCAACAACTTGCTGAATAGCTGGAATACGAGTTGAACCACCCACCAAGATTACTTCATCAATTTCTGATGGAGACATTCCTGCATCTTTTAATGCAGCCTTACATGGCTCCAATGTACGTTGGATCAATTTATCTGCCAATTGCTCAAACTGAGCACGTGACAAGGAACGAACCAAGTGTTTTGGAATTCCATCAACTGGCATAATATATGGTAAGTTGATTTCTGTATTTGTTGAAGACGACAACTCGATTTTAGCTTTTTCAGCTGCATCTTTCAAACGTTGAAGTGCCATAGGGTCTTTACGCAGGTCAACGTTCTCATCTTTCATAAATTCATCAGCCAACCAATTGATGATAACATCATCAAAGTCATCACCTCCCAGGTGAGTATCACCGTTTGTTGATTTTACCTCGAATACGCCATCTCCTAATTCAAGAACTGAAATATCGAAAGTACCTCCACCAAGGTCGAAAACAGCCACTTTCATATCTCTGTCCATCTTATCCAAACCATACGCCAAAGAAGCAGCTGTTGGCTCATTAATGATACGGCTAACTTTTAAACCGGCAATTTCACCAGCTTCTTTAGTGGCCTGACGCTGAGCGTCGTTAAAATATGCAGGCACGGTTACTACGGCTTCAGTTACTTCCTGTCCAAGATAATCTTCAGCAGTTTTCTTCATTTTTTGAAGTACCATAGCTGAAATTTCCTGAGCTGAGTACATACGATCATCAATCTTTACACGAGGAGTATTATTGTCACCTTTTACAACTTCGTAAGGTACACGTTTTACTTCGTTTGGAATTTCATCGTACATAGCACCCATAAAACGCTTAATAGAATAAATGGTTTTATGTGGGTTAGTGATCGCCTGACGTTTTGCAGGATCACCTACTTTGCGCTCTCCACCTTCGATGAATGCCACGATTGATGGCGTAGTTCTTTTTCCTTCGCTGTTAGGGATTACAACTGGCTCATTACCTTCCATTACAGATACACAAGAGTTGGTTGTTCCCAAGTCGATACCGATAATTTTTCCCATTACTATATAATTATTTTATTTTTTAAATTCTTAATATGATCTAAACTCTGGTCCCTAAACTTCAAATGGTGTGCCATTTGGTTTTTCAAGAGTTTTCAGGAAAAATTGACACGACAAAGACAAAATTCAACTTTGATGTGACAGATTGATATGACAGAATGACAAAATCCAGGCGAGAACCTGGATTTTGTGTCACTGATATGTTTTAATGTTCTAATTATTACTCAAACGGATCAGAGAAATATCGTCCGGATTCTTATCGTAGTTAATATATACCTTATCGCCTTCATTTAAGCCTTTATTAATACTGTAAAACAATTCATTTTCCTGGCCCAACTCCACTTCCTGCTTTACAACACTTAACCCATCTTTTTTAATTACATAACGTATCGAATCATTTCCAAAAATAGCTTCCTTCTCAACAAATAGAGCTGTATCAATACTATTGGTAACAATTGTATTCGAAGAAGTCATACCCGGCAAAAGGCTTTCTTTATAGTCTACTATCTTTACAATTACCTTAAATCCATTTTGAAATTCACCCGCTAATTCTTGCCCAACATTGGCAATACTAATTATTTCACCATTGAATATTTTTTTAGGAAATGCATCAATTTGGATCTTTACCTTTTGCCCCAATTCAATTTTAGCAATATCAATTTCCTTAACCTGAATTTCAGAGATAATTGTACTCAAATCAGGTAAAGTAGCAATAAGAGGCATCCACATACCCACACGTGAACCAACCCTTACTTTCTGCCCATCATAACCATAACCGTAGATAACCATACCGTTCGCGGGGGATTTAATTCCTAATTCACTTTTTAGTTGTTCATAAAGTTTTTTGCGGTTCTCGAAACGATCAACCCGTTCCTGATTACGGGCAATCCTCCTTTTATGGTTTTGAGTTTGTGTTATTAAATCTCTCTTAGCCTTTGCCAGGGCACGTACTGCTTTTTCATAAGCAATCTGACTCTGACGCTGCACTGCCTTTGACTCGTAGGATGACTGCTGAACTTTTAATTCAGCATCCAACACCTCATCTTTATGTTTCTGAATTTTTTCACGAGCAGCCATAAGCGTTAGGCTGGAATCTATTTTGGCATCCTCAACCCAGGTATACATTTCATTTAAACGGTCATTAACCTCCGTAAGTCTTTCTTCCACTTCAGTAGGATCAAGCCTTGCTACTTCGTCTCCTTTTTTAACAATTTTACCTTCTTCAACAATACTCATTATTTTGAGCTCCCAGATTCTCAACTCTCTATTAAAACTAACTTCAGGTATAGTTATATCCATTGCATCCTGCGCTTTTAATTCTCCCATAGCTGTAACAGAAGTTTCAAAAGCTCCTTTTTGTACCTGAACGATACTAAACGTTTCGTCAGTGGTTTTCCAGGGCCTCCAGATCAGTATTACAATCACCAATAAAACGCCCAGACCAATTCCTATCTTTTTTTTATTCATAATCATTAATTTTCAAGTAGGTAGTCTAAATCTTTTATCAGTAATTCTTTTTTCTCAAAATCATAAAGTGTTAACTCTCTTATACGGAAATACATTTGCCAGTATTGAGATAATGAACTTATATAAGATCGCTTAGCCTGATCGTATGAAGACCGCGCAGCATTTAATTTAATTACATCCACTTTATCAATCATAAAGCGTTGTTTCGTTACATTAAATCCCAGTTGAGCTACCGTATCAGCTTTTGCAGAGATATTTACCTGTTCTTCCTGTAGGTTAAATTCAATGGCTTGCATAACCACTTCCTGTTCAAAATCTATCAATGCCTGATCAACCTCAGCCTCTGACCTTTTAAGTTCAAATTTAGCCATTTGAATTTGTCCTTTTCTGGTACCCCAATCCAATATAGGGGCATATAACGATATCCCAAGACCTCTATCATCACCATATGGCGTTTTATAAACATCTTCCAAATTATAGGCTTGTCTGTTAACACCAACGTTAGCACTTAAACTGGCACTTAATCCACTTGTTGCTTTCTTCTCGGCTAGATTTTGTCTCCTATTAATCAAGGTTGCTTCTAGTTCCAGTATTTGCGGATTATTCTCCTTAGCCAGATCCAGTACTTCATCAGCTTCCACTTTAAGTTCAGGAATTTCATTTGGAATAATTGGCTGAATTACAACATCCTTATCAAAGCCTAGAAATGAGTTCAGCAAATTCCTTGCTTGCTTTAAACTTACCTGAGCTTTTGTTTTAGCCATTTTAGCATTCAGATAACTTAATTCCAAATCAAGTAACTCATCTTGTGTAACCGTTCCAATATTAAAACGACCTTTACCAATATTAAACAAGGTATCTGCATTTGCCAGGTTTGTCTCAGCAATTTTTAAATCAATCTCTGCACTTACAGAATTAAAAAACACATTTACCGCCCGTTGTGAAAGAGCTTCCATATTGGTCAGATAAGTCTTTTTGGCCTGCTCATATTCTAATGGCTTTAACTTTGACAACCATTTAAACTCGTTATATCCATTTAAAGGTTGAGTTAACCTGATACTTATCGGTACCGAGGTATAACTTGTATTGTCATATTCAATATCTTGAAGCCTTCTTACATTAGAAGATAGACTTAACTGGCCACCTGTAAATGTAACATTCTGACTTAGTGATAGTCCTACCTGCGAACTCACATACTCGTTAAATACAAACTTGTTCTCTCCAGTATTTGGATCAACCAACTGAGTCACTGAACGATCATAATTAATGGGAGTTGTGTTTAATCTTAATCCTGGCAATTGAGAAGCTTTGTAACTTCTAAAATCCCAATAACTGGCCAGGTACATATTTTTATATCGAAAGCTATAAAGCGATTGTAACTTTGCTAGTTGAATAGCTTCGTTTAATGTCAATTGCATTTCGGGCCCACTACTCTCAGTTTCCTGAGCCTTACTATTTGTAATAAATAAAACAACTAAAATCAGGGTTAATATACGGTACATATTTTAATGTCTTAAAGATTCTACAGGATCCTGGGCAGCAGCACGCTTGGCAGGAATATATCCAAAAATAATTCCAACAGTAGCCGAAACACTAAAGGCTACAATAACAGAGAAGAAAGAAACGATGGTTTTAATATCGGCGGTAAGATGAATTAAATGGGCTAAGAGAACACCTAATAAAATTCCAATCAATCCGCCAGAGATACTAATCAAAGTTGATTCGGCCAAAAACTGAACAATTATATCTTTTCGGGAAGCACCAATTGCCTGACGGGTACCAATTTCGCGAATTCGCTCCCAAACAGATGCAAGCATAATATTCATAATACCAATACCTCCAACAATCAGTGAGATACCGGCAATCGCACCTAATACGATATTAAAGATTTCATTCGTTTTTTGTTGCTGTTTCAATAATAACTCTGGAACCGTTACTTCAAAGTCAAATATATTTGAATGTCTTCGAAGGATCAATCTTTTAATCACATCCGCGGTAGCAGAAAGATGTTCTGTTTCATCTACCTGAACGATGATCTTATCCAGCTGATTACTAGTTTTACTTTCCTTGGCAGTACTTCCTTCTTCTTCACCACCACCCATAAAAAACACCATTCCGCCGCCGGCCATATTATCCATTACTTCAGGATTGATTGAGCCCTTGTCTTTAAAACGCATTAACATGGTTTTTATAGGAATGATAATGGTATTATCGGTACTGCTAATTCCCATCTCATCAGAAGCAGAAGTAGTGAAATCACGCTTTTCGATGGTTCCTATAACCCGTAACCAAACCTGTCCACATTTAATATACTGACCTATTGGATCATCCTGATTGAAAAACTTCGAACGGATATTATCACCAATGATACAAACGGGCACTCCCTTACTGGTTTGTTGTTCACTAAATATTTCTCCGCGATCAATATTTATATTGAGCATTTCGAAATAACTGGGAGAAACACCTTCGAGACTTACCGGATAACTCTTGCCATCTTTTATGGCATGATAATTAAGTGATACAACAGGAGTAATTTTACCAACTGTTGGGATGGTTTCCAATATGGCCTGAGCATCCATCTGATGCAAGCCTCTTGAGAATTTCTTGTTCTTATTATTATCGCTATCTGAATCCTGATTATTTGCTTCGATAGATTGATCAACCGGAGTGATAATGATATTATTCACCCCTACCAATTTAATTTGTTCCAACACTTCCTGTTGGGCTCCTTTACCTATTGCCAACATACTAATTACAGCAGCAACACCAAACATAATACCCAAAGCAGTAAGAAAAGACTTGACTTTATTGGATAGTATGGCTTCGACAGCTATTATAACATTATGCGAATAGCGTAAATATAATTTGCTAGGTGACTTTATATTTTTCATGATAAAAAATTCAGATGAGATTTAGTTAACAGTCAGGCTATCTTTTTCCATCGACTTCAAACGAGAATAAATCTCCAAACCTTCAAAAGGCATCTCATCTGGTTTTTCAGGCTGATTCATTAAAAGGATCTCACCTTCATTTACACCTTCGTTTAGTACAACAAAGTTTTCGTTGGCGGCTCCCAAGGCTACTATTTGTTTTTTCACCTGCCTACCTTCAACAAAAACATAACTTAATGTATCATTTGAAAAAACTGCTTCCATTGGAACATATAAAACATCCTCGAGATCAGCTGTGTTAATAATATTACTGGTTGTCATTGCTGGACGTAAATCCTTATCGTAACCCTCCACTTTTACAGTAACCTCAAAGACTTTTGCATCGCCATTGGGTATAACCTGTCCTATGTTGGCTACTTTAATTACCTCTCCATCAAAGCTCTTTTCAGGAAAGGCATCAATTCCGATTGTCACCTTCTGGCCAATTTTAATTTTAGAAATATCAATTTCATTAATAAAGGTTTTAGAGATCATACTGCTCAAATCAGGTAATTCAGCAATTTGAGGACGCCAGCGACTGATGGTAGCACCTGCTTTAATTTTTTTGCCAAACCGATCGTAACTGTAAATCACCAAACCGGGTTTTGGAGCTTTTACTTCAAGCTGATCAAACAATTTATCAATGTCATCAATACGCTTTTGCTGTTTTCTAACCTGTTCAAAAGCTCTGAAAACTTTGTACTCATCTTGCTTTTGCTTCAGTGAGTAATTACTTTCTTTCTGCTCCAAATCGCGCTTTGTACGTTCTACATCCAGCTGTGCCTGACGGCGAACTGCCGGAGATTCATACACCGACTGATCCAGAACAATTTTCTTTTCTTCCAGATCAACCATCGCATTTAGCAATTCATCACGAAGAGTACTCAAATTAAGATTCGTGTCAATCTTTGCATCTTCATAAGCATTGTAAGCTGTTTCATAATCTTCTGCTGCTTTGGTTCTTAATTCTTCAACTGCAGCATGATCAAGTGTAGCAACATAACCTCCTGAATCAACTTCTGTTCCTTCCTCAACAATGCTTGTCACCTTAATCTCATAAAGATCAATATTGCGACTGTTCATCTCCTGAGGCAAAACAATTAATTCGGAGTTTTCTGTTTGGAGTTGACCGGTTGAGTATACTTGTGAAATAAAGTTACCTTTTATAACCGGTGTACTTAAGTAATTTGAAACGTCTGTTTTGGCAGGGGTAAGAATATAAATTGCCAAAAAAATTAACACAAGGGTGCTAAGGATAAAGTAGGTTTTCTTATTCAACTTCATTATTTAAGGGTTTAGACTACGATGATAGCCAAAATAAATTATTATTAACATAAAAGGCTCGTTAAAACAACGAGCCTTCCTGTTAAATATTGTTAACTACGAATTAAATTATTGACTTTATATCCGATATGATGCTCTTTGCAAGCTCATTGGCATCTTCCATTGTTTTTGCTTCAGCATAAATACGAATAATTGGCTCGGTATTACTTTTACGTAACTGAACCCATTTTTCAGCAAAATCAATTTTCAATCCATCAATATCATTGATTTGCTCATTTGAATATTTCTCTTTGATTTGTTCCAGTATTTTATCAACATCAATACCTGCGGTTAATTCAATCTTGTTTTTAGAAATAAAATATTCAGGATATTTAGCGCGTAAAGCAGAGCAACTGATTCCAGCTTTTGCCAGATGAGTAAGAAATAAACCAATACCAACCAGCGCATCTCTACCATAATGGCTTTCAGGATAGATTACTCCGCCATTGCCTTCTCCACCGATTAACGCATTTGTGTCCTTCATGGCGGTAACAACATTTACTTCACCAACTGCAGCAGCTGTATATTCCCCGCCATAAGCTCTTGTAACATCAGCCAAGGCACGTGTTGATGATAGGTTTGAAACAGTATTACCTGTTTTATGAGCCAGAAGATAATCAGCCACTGCAACCAAGGTATATTCTTCACCAAACATCGAACCATCTTCATTGATGATTGCCAAACGATCTACATCCGGATCAACAACAAAGCCAACATCTGCCTTTTTCTCTTTAATAGTATTTGAAATTTCTGTCAAATGCTCTGGTAAAGGTTCCGGATTATGAGGAAATTGTCCGTTGGGCTCGGTATATAATTCAATAACTTTTGATACACCCAAAGCTTTAAGTAAATCAGGAAGAACAATTCCACCAACACTATTTACACAATCAACAGCTACTGTAAAATTGGCATTTTTAATGGCTTCCACATCAACCATTTCCAGATTCAACACATGTTGAATGTGAAAATCATTATATGTATCTTTTTCTTCTACTTGTCCCAATTCATCAACATCGGCAAATACAAAACTTTCTTCTTCAGCAATTTTAAGTACTTCTGCTCCATCGGCTGCACTTAAAAATTCACCCTTCTCATTTAAAAGCTTTAAAGCATTCCATTGTTTTGGGTTATGACTGGCAGTAAGAATGATTCCTCCGTTGGCATTTTCTTCCGTAACAGCAATCTCGGTGGTTGGTGTGGTTGCCAAACCGATATTTACTACATCAATACCCAGACCTTGCAAACTACCGATCACGAGGTTCTTTACCATCTCGCCAGAGATGCGGGCATCACGGCCAACAACAATCTTAAGTTTAATACCAGGATGACGAAGTTTAGCCCATTGCCCGTAAGCCGAAGTAAACTTAACTACATCCAATGGAGAAAGGCCTTCTCCGGTTCTACCTCCGATTGTTCCCCTGATACCTGAAATAGATTTAATTAAAGTCATAAATAATGTATTTGTTTTGCTGAGGCACAAAATTGAATGAATTTTTTAACAATGCAAATGATATATGATAGGCTTTTCATTCTGTTTGACAGGATTTCACATTTAATTAACGAATAAAAATACCAATTATTGATAAAAAGACTTCTAATCAGACATTTTTTCACTAAAAGCTAAGGTATGGCAATTGTTTTTTTATCAACTTTGCATTTTGCAATTTATACACACAAAACAAATGCGTAACGAGCGTAATTTTAAGCGAAAGCCAGGGCGAAAATTTGGCGATCAGGAAGAGAGAGAAGAGCGTAGAGATGCTGCCAAAAAGGTGGTTAAAAAAAATCAATCTAAAATCGCTATTGAACCTCCTAAATATAACGAAACAGAAAAATCGGTTATTAAAGATAAAATCAGGTTAAATCGTTTTGTGGCGAATGCCGGAATATGTAGTCGTCGTGAAGCAGATAAGTTAATTGCTGATGGTGAGATTACGGTTAATGGCAAAGTAATTACCGAAATGGGCGTTAGCGTATCGATGAAAGATGATGTGCGTTATCAGGGCAAGAAGCTAAATGCAGAAGAGAAAGTCTATGTTCTTTTAAACAAGCCGAAGGATTACGTTACCACTGTTGAAGACAAGCATGCCAAACATACTGTAATGGAGTTGGTTCAAGATGCTGCTCCTGTTCGAATTTATCCTGTTGGCCGACTGGACCGTATGACAACCGGACTTTTACTTTTAACCAATGATGGTGATTTAACCAAAACACTTACGCATCCTAAATATAATGCGAAGAAGATTTATCATGTATTTACTGATAAACCTGTTTTTGCTAACCACCTCGACCAATTGGCAAAAGGTATTACTCTGGAAGATGGTCCTATTCATGCAGATGCCATCAGCTTTGCTGATAAAGATGACAAAACACAGGTAGGAATCGAAATCCATTCGGGTCGTAACCGTATTGTTCGTCGTATGTTTGAGCATCTGGGATATAAAGTTGTGAAGCTCGACCGTGTATACTTTGCAGGTTTAACAAAGCAAAACATACCACGTGGAAAATGGCGTTACTTGACAGTTAAAGAAGTAACCCGATTAAAAGCCGGGATGTTAAGATAAAATTAGAAGAGCCTTTATATTGGCTCTTTTTTTGTATTTTTCGCTTACTAACAAATATCGAGAAGTTACTATGCCTACCAAAGCTTCAAAATATCTGACATATTTCTTTCTCTCAATCCTAATAGCAGGTTTTACAAAAACCACCGCACAGGAAATAAACGGAGTCGTAGTCGATGCGATCACCCGTCAATCAATTCCTTTTGTAAATGTAGCCTATGGAGATCAAAAAGGAACCATAACAGACATTGATGGTAAGTTTAAAATTGCAAAAATAGAATCAACGGACAACATTCGTTTTTCTTGTCTGGGTTATTATCCATTTCAGCTTAAAAGTAATGAGATTGATCCCTTCCTTACCATAAAACTACAACCAATACAATACGAACTGGACGAAATCAATGTAGTTCCCGGTGAGAACCCTGCTGTTGCCATAATGAGAAATGTTATAGAAAACAGCGACCAACATAACCCTTCCTTATATCAACCTTTTAGTTGTATTCTCTATCATAAAATGATTGTAGAATATGATATGCCCGAAGAAATCAGAGAGGAAGAACTACCCAAACTAATGAATGATTTGGGCTTGAGTAAAGACAGCTACCTGATGTTGTTTGAGTCGGTCTCGGAGAAAAGACATTTTAAGAAAGGAATGGATAAAGAACGGATTCTATCGGGAAGAGTCAGTGGCATGAAGAATGCAACCCTCGCATCTTTACCTGCAATGCTTCAACCTTTTTCATTTTACGATCAATATCTTAAAATACTTGACAGTGACTATTTAAATCCGGCATCCAAACCGGGGTTAAATAATTATTACTTTCAATTGCTCGATACTATTGTAGATAACAAAGGAGATTCTATTTACTACATCTCGTACAATCCCAAACCCACTCAAAATTTCAGAGGGCTAAGCGGTACCTTTCATATTCAGAAGTCAGACTGGGCAATTAAAAGTGTTGTTGCCAAAACAGCAGGTTCCAATAAAGGTTTAAGTTTATACATCAAACAAAATTACCAACCTACTGAAGAAGGATTCTGGTTTCCACATCAGCTGGAGAGCAGTCTCGAATTTAAAAGCATTGGATCATCACAGCAACTACCCTATCCGTTGATTGGAAAAGGAAAAAGTTATGTGACAGCAATTAATACAAAACCTGATTTTACTGCCCGGGATTTTGATAATGTAGTTTTTGAAGATGCCACATTGGCACAAACATCTCCCGAGGTAGGATTATACCGTTACGAGCCTCTTACAGCGCGTGATTCATTAACTTATCATCTGCTTGATAGCATTGGCAAAAGAGCACATCTGGATGCTATAATTAATCTTCAGCTTTCGATGATTAAGGGTTATTTGCCTGCTGGCAAATTTCAATTAGACCTGAGACGTTTCTTTGATTACAATGATTTTGAAGGATTCAAAATAGGTTTGGGTATTTATACCAGTCCAAAAATTTCAACAAAATTCTCAACCGGTGGATATATAACTTATGGCTTTGGAGACAAGGAATGGAAATATGGTGGTTCTTTTTTTCTTACACCCTTTAAAAGAGACGAAAACCGATTTATTATCGATTATAAAGATGATGTGTTTGCTACCGGAGAATTAAGCTTTTTGGATGGTGTTCAAAAGAATTCGGCAGAGATATTCCGAGGCTTATTAACTGAAACCATGGATCGAACACAAGAAATTAAATTGGGTACTGAGTTTCGCTTTCTGAGGTATTTTAAAACCGGATTGTATTATAAAAACGCCACAGTAACTCCGAAAAAAAGTTATCGCTTTTTAGAAACTGATGAAGTTGCTCCTGAATTTGATTTTCAGGAAGCGTCAGTGAAATTAAAGTGGGCACATCGCGAAACATTTACAAACTCAGCACTTGGATTTCTTTCGGAAGGAACTAATTACCCAACAGTATGGATAAACGGTACCTATGGACAATGGCAGCAAAACGGCACTTTTAATTATCAAAAGCTGGAAGCACAGGTAGAAAAAACCTTTAACTACCCCAATGCCATGTATACAAATTTAAGAGTACAAGGAGGCAAGTTATTTGGTGAATACCCATCAACTTTTATGTACAGTTCACTGGGATCGTATAAGAGATTTACCATTTTCATCCCTAACTCTTTTGCTACCATGCGCCTGAATGAATTTGCAACAGAGCAATTCTCAGCTGTTTATTTTTCACATGGCATACCACTTGCACTAAATACCAACCAACGCATTAAACCTGAGATTATCCTTACCACCAATGCCGCCTGGGGTGAAGCACCCAATGGTATCAGTTCAATGGAAAAGGGCTATTATGAATCGGGATTCTATTTACGAAACCTGCTTTCTAATTTTATTTTCCGATATGGGTTATCGGTTCATTACCGATATGGTCCCTATAAACTGGATAAAGAAATTGACAACTGGGCTTTTAAACTGGGAGTGGAATTTGCTCTATAATCAATATGTCTATTATTCAATGAAATAATTCCGATTTTCCAATGACAAAGTTTTTAAAAAGACGATAGTTTAACCCCCAATATGATTATTTTTTGAAGGCCGGAGGCCTGACTGTAACAACACAGTACGTCAGTGCAGTGTTTCCGGATAATTGCACTAAACGGACACAAACAAAAAGGGCTGCGAATAAACACAGCCCTCTCCTTTATTTCAAATTACCTCTTTTTATTTTTCCAAACGAGCAATACTTTCAGTAAGGGTTTTAATCTTTGCCTCAGCATCTGCTTGCTTCTGACGCTCTTTGGCAACCACTGCTTCAGGGGCACTACCCACAAAACGCTCGTTACTCAGCTTCTTCATCACTCCATTAAGGAATCCTTGCTGGTGAGCCAGTTCTTTACGCAGTTTTTCCAATTCGGCTTCTACATCAATCATGCCATCCATCGGAACAAAATATTCGTTGGTACGTGCCATAAACGACACGGCTCCTTCTGTTTTTTCTGATACCATTGTCATTTCTCTGATGTTTGCCATTTTCACTAATACGGCATCAAAGTCAGCAGCGTAATTCTCACCTCCCAGTACATCCAGATTCAAGGCATCTTTCATTGGAATATTTTTCTCCTTTCGAATGGTACGAATTCCACCTACAGCCTCCTTCATGATCTCAAACTTATCCAGTAAGTCAGCATTCAAAGGCTTTGCAACAGGCATATCCGATACCATTATACTCTCACCCTCTTTACGATCTTCCAAAGTCTGCCATATTTCTTCTGTTAAGAAAGGCATGAAAGGATGTAACAAGCGCAACATCTTGTCGAAGAATTCAACCGTTGCTTTGTATGTTGCTCCATCCAATGGTTGCTGGTATGCAGGCTTAATAGCCTCTAAATACCAAGATGAAAACTCCTGCCAGAATACAGTGTAAACCGTCATCAAAGCATCAGATATACGATATTTCGAGAAATGATCGTTTACTATTTCAATGGTCTGATCCAGTTTGGCATCGAACCAGCTGATTGCTTGTTTCACATATTCAGGTTGCTCAATAGAATTATTTATTTCCCAACCTTTCACTAAACGGAATGCATTCCAGATTTTATTGGCAAAGTTACGTCCTTGCTCAGGTAAACTCTCGTCGAACAATAAGTCTCCACCTGCAGGCGAACATAACAACATACCAACGCGAACACCATCAGCACCGTAAGTAGCCATCAGATCCAATGGATCGGGTGAGTTGCCCAGCTGTTTACTCATCTTACGTCCTTGCTTATCGCGCACCATACCTGTGAAATACACATTACGGAATGGGAATGTACCTTTGAACTCATAACCCGCCATAATCATACGGGCCACCCAGAAAAAGATAATATCATGACCTGTAACCAAATCGTTGGTTGGGTAGTAATAATCCACTTCGTTATTCTGATCGAATACCGACATCGGCCACAACCATGATGAAGCCCATGTATCAAGCACATCTTCTTCCTGAGTTAAATCAGCAACAGTCAATGCACTGTTTCCGGTAGCAGTTTTTGCTTTTTCAACTGCATCTTCGATGGTTGATGCTACAAAGAATTCTCCCGATTCCAAATAAAAAACAGGGATTCGATGTCCCCAGTAAAGCTGACGTGAAATACACCAGTCTTTAACATTCTCCATCCAGTGACGGTAAACATTCTTGAATTTAGCAGGATGAAACTTAACCTCATCATTCATTACAGCATCCAGGGCAACTTTTGCCATATCGCTCATTTTCAAGAACCATTGGGTACTTAATTTAGGCTCTATAACAGCACCTGTACGCTCCGAACATCCTACTTTATTATCGTAATTCTCAACTTTCAAAAGATTACCTGCTTTTTCCAGTTCAGGAACAATCTCTTCACGGACTACAAAACGATCTTTACCAACAAACAGCTCAGCCTTTTCGCTTAAAGTACCGTTGTCGTTTAAGATATCGATGCTTTCCAAATTATGACGCATTCCGATTTCGTAGTCATTGATATCATGTGCAGGCGTAATTTTCAAACATCCTGTACCAAATTCCATATCAACATACTCATCCTCAATGATAGGAATTGAGCGGTTTACCAAAGGAACCAAAACACGCTTGCCTCTTAAATGTGCGAAGCGTTCATCATTAGGATTGATACAAACAGCGGTATCACCCAAAATCGTTTCAGGACGTGTTGTAGCAATCGTTACAAACTCATCTTCGCTACCTTCAATCTTATAGTTCAGATAATATAGCTTTGAGTGAACTTCTTTATAAACTACTTCTTCGTCCGATACAGCTGTTAAAGCTTCCGGATCCCAGTTTACCATTCGAATACCGCGGTAAATCAATCCTTTCTCGTACAAAGTCACGAAAGTGTCGATTACAGCCTTGCTTCGTGGCTCATCCAGAGTAAAACAGGTTCTGTCCCAATCGCATGAAGCACCCAGTTTCTTTAACTGCTCTAAAATAATCCCACCATGCTCTTCAGTCCAGGCCCAGGCATGATTTAAAAATTCATCGCGGCTTAAATCAGCTTTATCAATTCCCTGCGTTTTTAAACGATTTACAACCTTTGCTTCTGTAGCAATGGAAGCATGGTCTGTACCTGGTACCCAACAGGCATTTTTACCCATCATTCGGGCACGTCGAATTAAAATATCTTGAATGGTATTGTTAAGCATATGTCCCATGTGAAGGACACCGGTGACGTTTGGTGGTGGGATTACAATGGTGTATGGTTCCCTTTCATCAGGTTCCGACTTGAAAAATCCCTTGTCCATCCAATACTTATACCACTTGTCTTCAGTAGCATTAGGACTGTACTTGCTTGCAATTTCCATATTCTAACTTTATCTACTTTATGTGCATTGTCAATAAGACTGCAAAAGTAAGAAAAATTGAGAAATGGTGTTGATTGATAAGGTTTATAAAATAAAGAATTAAAATGAATACCATTGACGTTAATAAAATCAAAAGAAAAGGCTGCTCACATGAGCAGCCTTTGATAAACCGTGACAATCTATTAACACTAAAACAAGCGAAATAATTTTTGAGCTTATTTATTTTTTAATTCCAAATCGATATACCGATTGAGAAGTATATTTCTTTCCGGGTTCTACTTCAATTGAAGGAAATTCAGGATGATTTGGTGCATCAGGAAAATGTTGAGTTTCCAAACAGAATGCTGTTCTGAAATCATCTTTTGAACCCGTTTTAAATGTATTTTTTGATTGCATGAAGTTACCACTGTAAAACTGTAATCCTGGTTCCGTTGTCAGAATCTCCATTGAAATACCCGTTTGATCACCAACAACTTCAGCAACTTTTTGTAATCCTTCGGAGCTTCTGTTTAATTTGTAATTGTGATCGTACCCTTTACCAAACAACAACTGCTCGTTAAGCAAAGTATCAATACGTTCTCCAATGGTTGTAAATTCTCTGAAATCAAAAGGTGTAGATTCAACTGACAACATCTCTCCTGTAGGAATTAAAGTTGCATCAACCGGAGTGTACTCATCGGCATCAATCATTAATTGATGATTAAGAATGGTTCCACTACCTTCTCCATTTAAATTAAAGAATGCATGATTGGTAAGGTTTGCTAAAGTAATTGCATCAGCTTCCCAGGTATATTTAATATCCAGTGCATTATCAGCGGTTAAAGCATAAATAACTTCTACTTCTAAATTACCCGGGAAATTCTCTTCGCCATCTGGTGACAGATAATTTAGTTTCAAGGTTGAATCATTTAGCTGCTCTGCATCCCAAACCACATATTGATAACCTTTAGGACCTCCATGTAAAGTATTAGGCCCATTATTTAAATTCAATTGATACTCATTCTCATTCAACATGAAATGTCCTTTACCAATTCGGTTTCCAACACGACCAATTAAGGCTCCAAAATAGGGTTCTGTTGCATTCTTATAATCATCAAGAGATTTAAATCCTACAACCACATCGGTCATTTGACCTGATTTATCCGGAACCCAAAGTCCTACTACACGACCTCCGTAATTAGTTATGGCAACTTCTGTTCCTGCTAAATTCTTAAGAATATACAGATCCGTTTTCTTACCATCTATAACAGTTTGAAAATCTGCTTTATTCAAAAGTTGAGAAGAACGAATACTATCGCCCTCCCCTGATTTATGAAAGTGACAGCCTGCCAGCAAAATTGTCAGGCTTAAAAGGATTGATCTCATCAGATACTGATTTTAATTAGTTTATATTATTCAAATACTGGTTTCTTCATCAATGCAGTTCCTGGAGTACCCTCAACTTTAACTAGCGGCCAACCATCTTCCCATGTCAGTCGATCCAGCATCAACACACGCCCATGTGGATTTTCTTTATCAACCGCATGGTAAAGAAGCCATTCGGAGCCTTCATCATCGGCAATAATCTCAGAATTATGACCAGTACCCACAAATCGTTCATTTGCTGAAATCACAATCTCGAACTGATTATCCATCATCGATTCTCCATCCTTATTCAGGTATGGACCCAATAAGTTATCTGATTTGCCAACAACAGTAGTATAGGTGCTCTCAACACCATTGCAACAGGTACCGATAGATGCAAAAAAGTAATAGGAATTATCTTTCTTATAAACATAAGTCCCTTCATACGCTGTTCCGGCAACCTGTTGTTTATGGGCACCTTCCTTAATACTTAAGCCATCAGCACTCAATTCTATGGCATAAATACCTCTAAAGCTACCCCAGAAAAGATATTTCTTTCCTCCATCCTCAATATAAAAGGGATCAATAGAATTCTGAACATCAATCTCGTTACTTCTAAATAACTTACCCTGATCGGTAAATGGTCCTGATGGATTATCAGCCGTTGCCACTCCAATTCCACAAGTCCATTCGCCACCCCATACCGACATGGAATAATACATCACATATTTACCATTGATGAAGTTAATATCAGGAGCCCAAAGCCCTCCCTTGGGCTCAAAATCAGGTCTTGTCTCATCAGTAAAGGCAGTTGCAACAAACTCCCAATCAGTTAGGTTACTAGATTTGTAAATAGGTAAATTACGTATATCCTCAGTTGCATATAGATAAAAATTACCATCAGAAGCTTTTATCACAGTCGGGTCAGGAAGACTTCTGCCAACAACCGGATTTACGTATCCGGTTGTCTGATCCAATTCTGTGATAATTTCTTTGTTGCTCTTAGCACTTTTGTTAACAGAACACGCTGACAAAAGCAGTGTTACTGACAATAACAATATTGATTGAATATGCATATATTTTAAAATATCTTATTCATTATACATTCTCACTATCAATATTACTCAATTATTTGCTCATAAATTTTTGTGCACTACCAGTACTTAACAACTCCCATAACGAAGCAACAGTCCAGCCCGGAGCAAAATAATTGTTATAAAAACCTTTCCCGTTTCTACCATAATCCCAGTTAGTGTGCTGCACAACTTCAGGATAATAACCCACACGCTCAATACCACACATATGACCTTCAAATGGTAACAATTGCATCATGCTTGTTTTGATTACCTCAGCAAAAGCGGTAAATCGAGGTTCGTTTGTTGTTTGATCCAACCAGGTAAGAACATCGGCTAATTCAAAAATAAATACATCAATGTGGTTGTTCTCAACCGATACATTTCCCCAGCCCCTTGACTTCAGACCTATGTCTCCTAACATTTGTCCCTGAGCAAATGGTACATCCCATGTATAATACCACGACAAAGCAAAATAAGCTGCTTTCTTTGCCAGGTCTGTATAATGTTTGCTTTCCTTTCCTTTTGTTGTCAGAGCCAAATAATACATGGCTGTTGATGCATATAACGATGCTTCTTTATCTTCACAATTGGCATCTAAAGTAGAAGAGAAATAATCTGATTTTGAAATGATTTCACTCTCAAGATAGGCACCTGTTTTTTTGGCACTTGCCAAATAGGTTTTATCTTTAAAATATTTTGATGCCATTACCAATGGCAATGTTGCTGACGGTGTACTACCTCCACTGGCATCAATAATTTTACTGTTTTTATCGAACTTGCGTGGAAAACTTCCATCCTCATTTTGTATCGCTAAAAAGTTACTTAAGATCTTATGCATACGATCTTCCCACTGCGGATGCTTACGACCTTTTTCCTGCTCATACTTTAAATAATGCATGATGGCATAAATACCTTCTGACTGACGACGAATGCTGTAAACATTAGGTTCATCGTTGTGATCGTAATGGATAAATTCACGGAAGAACCCCGTTTCAGTAAAACCATTCTTCAGGTAACTATCAAAAATGCTATTGGCATCATTTTTTATTTTCTCATTTCCTGTTTGTTCAGCATATTCCAATGCAAAATAAGCGTTTAGTAAAACACGGCCGATAAATCCAACCTCGGCACCGCCATTATTATAACACTCATGTGTTAAAAGATGAATTCCCGAATAGTATTTTAAGTCATGGTTTGAGGTATAACTTTCCACAAAAAAGTTTGACAGAACCTCTTTTACCTTATCAAATGAATAATCCAGTTTTACGGGTTGTGGTTGATACGAATCATATGAATACTCCCATACTTTTGCCACGAAATCAGAAAAACCATCAGCCTGTCCTTTGTGGAATGTCCAGGTAAGTATTTTCTCCTGACCTTTTTCAAGTTTTTCGAATGCAACAACAGAAGGAGCCAAATTTAATTTACGGATATATGTTTTTGGTGCTTCCTGAAAAGGAAAGCCATATGAAATCCAGGTTTTACCATCTCTGTTTTCAAAACCTGTAAAACCGATAGAACTAGGTTCTGAAAGTATTACTTCTCCCTCATGAACTGCTGTGTAAGCGGCTTTGTTTATTTCATTAGCTCGCAAAACAGTATAAAACTCTCCTGTTTTCTCATTGAAAGCACCTGTTAAAGGTGTACTCAATCGATCTTCGCGAACCAACCATGAATCACTTGAATGGAAAGATGGAGCTTCTTTTGGTGAGCGAAGGTTGCGACGATACCAGAATCCCGGCATTAAAAACAGGCAATCATCGTGGTTTGATTCGCCTGCTGCAACACTTTGCTTAAAATTAAAATAGACATCTTCATTTGCCTTAATGCTGATTACATATTTGTCGTCTGCACCTTCTTTTATAATGGTACCACTTATACTTACAGGTAGCTTATCAAAACTTTGGTATTCCAGCTTATCAGCCTTTGTATTAATTTCCAATGTATGAGTAGTAGCCTTGTTTCCCGGTGATTTTAATTGTAACCACGCTTTCAAATTATTCTGCTGTGCTTCAGCCATCGAACCGGTTAAAAGCAAGGTCCCGGTCAAAAATACACTTAGCTTATTTTTAAATCGACTTTTCATATTCGGTTTCTTTGATTCAAGTTGTTTTCTATATTATTTCTATTCGATATCTGTCACTACTGGAAATGCTGAGATGCGCAAACGAGCCGCTCCCATAGGTATTAATTCAATTTCTTCTAATTTTCCGTTTGATTTGGCAGGATATTTTGGCAGTACATCTGCCAGACCAAACTGATCTATCTTCCATGAAGGAATCTGAGCTCCTTTAGCAATCAGTTTTATGGGCACACCCTCAGGCGAGAAAGGATAATTATCTATTGGCCAATCCTTTTCAACTACCCGAAAACTATGCGATGGATTAGACATATTCAATCTTAGACCATAATTCCAGGGTGATGAAGGACTAATTTCATAGGATGGCCATTTCTCAGGATCTGCATCTTTTTGCCATTTTGAATCATAAATAGCCGTCTCAATGCTGTTCAATTCTTTATAATCCTCATCTATCTTTAACGAAAATGTCAAAGCACCATAATCAACCGAAACACTGTTCTGATTAACCTGCCATTGACGTATTTTTATTTCACGTGGCAGTGTTAAAACAACTTTATCTCCCGACTTCCAGTTTCGTTCTAACTTAAAGTATGAACCTGATTGCCCTGTTACATTGGATTCCACACCGTTAATCATCACTTTAGCATTTGAGCACCAGCCAGGTATTCTCAAATAAAAAGGAAATGAAACTTGTTTTTCTGTATTGATTGTAAATTCAATTTCTTCCTCAAAAGGATAATTGGTTTCCTGATGCACCTCAACCTCTACTCCACTTCCCACTTTTGCCTTGGTTACACACGAATTATACATAACAGCCGCCAGTCCATTATCATTGGTTGCCATCACCAGATTCTGCAGGTAATAAGGAAGTGCATGTCCATGATTATGCTGACAACAACGACTACTGAAAGGATTCATTGCCAGGAAAGGACCGGCATTGGCAATTCCCGGAGCATGATTTAACCCATCGGCTGTTACACCATTCGGACAGGTGATATAGCGCAGACTTTTCATATCAGTTGTGAAAGCAGCAGTGAAACTGTTAAACAATACATCTTCACAGTTATCTGCCCAGAAAGTATCACCTGTAATAGCAATCAATATTCCATCAGATGTCATTTGCTCTGCAAAACCGCATGTTTCGGTTCCCTGGCGAGGATCGATATAACCCATTCGGGCATTTTCATCAGATCCAAACATACCTCCCGGCACCTGACCAAAAGTTCTTCTTATTAAGTCATAATCGTTATAACTGGCAGCTAAATGTGATGAATCACCTGTTTGCATAAAATAAGTGGCAGGCTCTCTGAAACATTGTGCAATATTTACATTGTGCCAGTTAGGCAAACTGGACTTTTGCGTCCAGTCGGCAGTGTTTTTATGAATTTTATGAGCTAGCTCCAGAAGCCAGTCCTCCTGTGTTATATTGTACAACCAGTAAACACTGTATAAATTGTCACCACCCCGGCTATTCTCCCAATAACTAGACAAAAATTCTTCGTCCGTCAAATTTGACTCATATTTAAAATAGGATTTCATAAAATCGAGAACCCTGTTATCTCCACTATACTCGTAATAGTGCTGAAGCGTGAATAGCACAATCATGTTTGGCCAGTAATCAATGTGACCTGTCTGTCCAGATCGTACTTCCGGTCCAAACCATCCATTTTCCTTCTGACTGTCAAGAATCGCTTCAATCCAAAGCATACTTTCTTCCATCATGGCTTTATCTTCAAAAATGAAGGCCATATCGGCATAACCTCTTAACCAGTATGGAACCTCTTCCCAACCATGATCACCTCCTTCTGCCAACCAGGCATTATTATCTTTTTCGAGCCAGGCACTAATCTCACCTAACTGTCCACACAATCCATCTTTTTGTAATTCAAGAAGCTTTAAAATCCAACCTTCCGGTTTGATACTACCCAATGGAAGTTTTATCAAATGAGCCTTTTGAAGTGGAGCTTTGTTCCCCCAATAAAAGTTATTATCTCCATTCAAAGGCAATTGATTTACACTGCTCACTTCTTTTAAGTCCGTTGCAGAACAAGCCACTACGATTACTGAGATAATCAGTATAAATGATTTTAAGAGTATTGTTTTCATAAACTGAATTTTAGGGTAAAAACAGGTTCTGATACTCCCCCAAGATTAGTATCAGAACCAGAAAGGTTTACTCAAGCATTTTAATGAAATAACCGCCAACCACAGATCTGGCCTGAAAACCAACTTTTTCCCCCGTATTAGTTTGGTACCAGTCCGTCATTGGAACTCTGTCAGGTGTTTCCTCTAAAAATTTATGTAAAGGATCTATCAATATCTCAAACTTCTTCTGATCGTTTGATAAGGTTGCAGTCCAGACAATCCAATCAGACTTCGTGTATGTTTCCCTGTTATCCAGAGGCAAACCATAGGTATTTTGTTTCTGCAGATAATAGTCTATTTCCTTTTCAGCCACATCCTGACTAAAAATACAGAAGTCAAGTAACTTATCCCATACCAGATTATACTTCTGACTCCAGGTGCCAGGTTTATCGAAAGTCAACCTAAAATGATCACCATCATCGGCCATTGCAATCCATTCATCAGCCATTCTTCTGGCTTCTGTAAGGTACTCATCAGCAATATCAGTCTTACCCAAAGTATTGGCCAAAGTGCCATAACCGGCAATTCCCATAATGGCCTTTATTGACAAGTTGGTATTGTGAGCAAAATGACCTGCAAAATCATCTGTACACAACTGATTTTCTGGATCCAACCCATTCTCTTTTAAATAATTTGCCCAGGTAGTTAACACATCCCAATGTTGCTGGGCATAATCTGCGTTTCCTTCAACATGTGCAATAGCTGCCGTAAGAATTAACATATTACCACATTCTTCAACCGGCATATCACCTCCGTATGTTTGTCCATTTGCTAACGGATATGTACCTACATCGTGCGCAGCAAAAGGCTTGGCCCATTTTCCACTTTCGGAATAATAAAAGATTGGATTTAGCATCCCTTTTAGAAGTTCGGGATTATATTTTAAATATAACGGAGCCGATGGATAGGTTACATCAACAGTTCCGATGGATCCGTTACTGAAATTTTCTTTCGATAAGAATAATAAATTGTCCTGATTATCTTTAACCAGTTTATGTGCAGCAATAGATTGACGAAATGCAAGAATACACAGATCTGCATAGTTTTTGCCACCTGTACTTAACGCATCCTGCATTATTTGTCTGTCAACCATCAGACATTTTTTCATCACTTTTTCATAATCTGATACCGCTGCATCAAATGCTTGTGTGATCGTTGATGTTTTACCATGTTTCCATAGAGCCATCAGGTTTTCACCAAAATATTGTATTGCTTCCACATCATCATAACCTATCATAACATAGCCGGTAGATATTTCAGCTGAAACATTACCCAAATCATGAGAAAGTCCCATAGCAGGCATTACCTGAGTCATATTAACAGGATTATTTATATCTCCTGAATGAACTTCTCCATTATTGGCAAAATCTTTTTTGCTGTTAAAATAGTCGTTGATGCTTGTTAAATATCCTTTGTTATTGGGAGCCGCCAGATATTGATATCCCCAATCGATACGAATATCATCACCTTTTTTACCCAATACATTCTGCTCGACAGTTCCTGCCTGTATAAATTTTATATTTTTGGTATCACCCAGTTCCACATTCACTTCCTGAGCAAGGCCATTTACAGCCCATTGAGGAGTTGTTTCAAAATATATCTGAACGTAGTGATTTTTTCCATCCAAAGATTTAACCTGATAATTAATGTAATTGATTGGTCGGGATAAAAGATCCAAATCATCAGGTATAAGAGGTGCCACAAATTGCACATTTAATTGAATCGGACCACATTCAAACGCATATTGGGTTTGTGTAGCCGACATAGTAGCTGCTGTTTGAACAGCTGTTTTTGAAAATATTTCAGTCTCTGTATTATCCTGAAAAATTCCGAAATCAACATAACCTCCACCCACTCTGTTATGACAATGGACAGCAATCACATTTTCTCCGTCTTTATTTAAAAGACTTCTGTCTAGTTCTATTTTTACATTATTCTTCCATGAATAGCCTGTTTCTACCAATTGATGGCCATTCAGATACAATTCAAAAATATCATCGTGTGAATAAACGAGGTAAACCTTATCATCACTCAATTCTGATATTGTAAAATTACGTCGAACCCAGATATCCTGTGTTTCCCACAAGGTATGTAGTTCAGGCATATTAGGTGTACCAAATGCACCTTCTCCGGTTTTCCATGCACTATCATCAAACACTACATCTTTCCAACCTTCATTTGGCTCTTCAAATGTATATTGCCCTTTCCATGCTCCATATTCAGCCATTGGCAATACAGCTTTCATAGGTATTTCTTCTTTTCCCAGAAAACGAAATACCTCACCATCTACGCGAATTGCACCAATTAAACTGTGAACTTTACCGGTCCAATGTCTCACTGCATCTCCATACAAAAGATCATTATTTGACCATGCACTGGTATATGGATCAATTGTAACCAATGGATAAGATGGTGCTCTTAGCTGGCTTATATCTGAAGAAACAAAGGTTTTCACTTCCTTTTGACAAGATGTTAAAAACATTGCCACCAGAAAAGAAAAGGATAGAAATAATGAGAGTTTGTTCATCTTGAAGAAGTCTTAAAAAGAGGGCTGATTGATACAATTTTCAACCAGCCCTGAGATAAATAGATTACAAATCAATTTTCTGAACAGCTGTGAAGATCATATCTTCAACACCTGCCATTTTTACGCCAACACGAGCGTAAACATAACTTTGATCTATGCGGGTTTCCGGTACAGTTACACTCATTGTAACAGAAGATAAATCAGCTATATCACCACCAGCAACTTCTGCAGAATTAATTTTTGATTGAACATCAACGAACTGAGTTGTATTGATATATAGATTAACTCTTTCGATACTCTTGGCATCTTCATCAGTAATGATTTGTTCCAAACCAAAACTTGCTGATACAGTACCTCCACTCTGAGAGAACTGAGCATTACGAATCATGTAATAAGGCTCTACTTCAATATCCATTTCCTTATTACCACCCAAATTCACAATAATAGTATCCGATTGTGTTTCGGTATTGGTAATGTTTCTGAATGGTCCCTGATGTGAAGGAATAATTAACTTATAAGTTGAAGGGAATAGCATAGCTGAGTATTCACCATCCTGATTTACATCAACCTGAATTGAATTGGACAATTGCCATCCGGGTTCCCAAAGCTGAAACGTTACTTCATGTGCTTCTACATGAATAGCTTCGCCCTGATACACTAGCTTACCGTATAAACGGGCACTTGGTGCATCATAGTTATCTTTCTCACATGACATAAATATCAATGAGAAGATAAGCGGTATATAAAATAATATCTTTTTCATGTTCATCACTCTTAATTAGTTATGATTTGGGTTTCTTACAATCAATGGGTTACTATTTATCACACCATCACTAATGCTTGAATAATAATTACCCATTCTGAATCGATGAGAAGCAATTACGTTGGATGGTTTAACCACTTTGAATACATACTTGTAATTGTTTTCGCTTCCGTTCTCATCGTAATATTTGTATGGCCATAAACCAAATACACGGGTTTGAATTTCATCAGCTACACCAATATTGGTTGATAAATCTACTGCTTCACCGTTCCAAACCTGGTGTGCTAAACGCCAACGTTTCATATCCCATAATTCATGACCTTCAAATGCTAACTCAACCTTACGTTCATTAACTATACGATCAAATGAGATATCACTTTGATCTAAAGGAATTGTTAAACCGGCACGAGTACGAACTGTATTCATATAAGTAGCAGCCACATCCGGATGTCCTAATTCAAAAGCAGCTTCTGCAGCATTTAAATAAACTTCTGCCAATCGGTAACGCACCCACCAGACATCACTTTTCACACCACGCTGACCTGATCCGGTAGCTTCATCCATAAATTTGCGAACATAGAACCCTGTTTGGGCTCCCCACTCAAGTCCGTCTATTGGTCCATCTTTACCAACTACTTGTTCATCTACATCCTTACCTGGCAAACTTCCTGTATCACCAAATTTATCAGATGAAATAACTGAACCGTCAGCCAACATAAATCCGGCCCATATATCAACTGGTTTACCTTTAAAAGTTGACCCAGGCAACATAATCGTTCCAGCTAAACGAGCATCTCTGTCCTTGAAGATATCCATTGGATCATCGTAATAAATCCAGTCTCCATCCTCAGCGTTAGTTTGAAATGGTTCGTAAGTATTATCCACTTTTTCGAAAAGCTGTGCCAGGTTTAATGATGGATTCAATCGTCCACCTTCCAAATCTTCAGCTTCTCCCCATGGTTGATTCACCAATGTCCAAGGGTTAGATTCTTCATTGTTCATACTTTGTACATAATCCTTTGCAAAAATAACCTCAGGATTATTCGATTTATCCTGAAATAATCTTGCAAAATTTTCAGAAAGATTTTCTTTCTTGTTATACAAACTATAAGGTCCTGTTCCGATTAATTCTTCAGCTGCATCAAAAGCTGTTTGATAATAAGCATTGGCCATTGATGATGAGATACCTACTTCTCCATCTGGCAATGTAACTTCCGGAGTATTGGCACCATACTTAGCAATTGAAGCAGCATATAATGCAACTCTTGATTTCATCGCTAATACCAGTCCTTGAGTAGCTCTGGATTTAACATTAACATCATTTGGTAAATCTGCCTTAATATCATCTAACTCTGAAAGAATGAAGTCATAAACTTCATGTTCTTTTGCACGAGGGTACTGTAAATAACTTGGATCGCCACTAAAGTCATATGTTAATGGTTCCAGAATAAGAGGTACACCACCCATTCGCTTTACCATCTCGAAATACAAAGTAGCTCTGATAAAACGACCTTCAGCAAGGAAACGTGCTTTTGAAGTAATTACCGTTTCATCAGCAGCCTCGCATTTCTGGATGAATAAGTTAAGCTCGCGCATATAACCATAATCCCAAAGTCTCCACCAATCATAACCATAGTCCCAAAGGTCACGGTGTCTCCAGTAATCACCAGCATTTGAGGCAAAAGCTTCATCAAAATTGGTATATTCCCACCACGATTTTACCGATTGGTAATCGTTAATTCTCCAGTACAAATCAGATACAAGACTAAACACAAGGCTTTCGTCCTGCCATAGCTGCTCATCCAACAAAAGACTTGTTGGTTCTCTATCCAGGAATTCTTCATCATTACAGCCAGGCATTACAGCCAGAATGATGAGAGCGATTAATATAAATTTTTTCATTTTTTCCATTTTTTATAATGTTAGATTCACACCAACATTCACCATACTGTTTTGTGGATATTGTAAACCATTCGGATCCATCACTTCCGGTTCAACACCAACATCCTTCAAGTTATCCAATGAGAATAGGTTATAAGTACTTACATATACTCTCAGATTTTGTACACCTACTTTAGTAACTAAATCTTTAGGAAGAGTATATCCTAATTCCATTGTACGAAGTCTTAGGTAGCGAACATTTGTTAACCAGAAAGTAGATTGCTTATTGTAGTTACTATGACCACCTTTGTTATAGCGTAATGCCGGATATTTACCTGCAATCCATTCACTATTGATATCGTATGGATCTGCACGATGCCATCTGTCATTGTAGAAGTCAGACAATAATGCGCCTTCATTCTGATATGGCCAACGCATTTCCCAGTTTCTGTTATATGAATACATGGCTCCTCCTGAGAAATCAGCTCTGAAGTCAAATCCTTTATAGGTTAACAATAAGTTAAATCCATAATTTAGTATTGGGTTTTGATCTCTTGCATAACCAATTGGGCGTTCATCACGACCATCAATAAGTCCATCGCCATTGACATCCTTGTAGATAATATCTCCTGGAAGTAAACTAGTGTTTCCTTGTCCGTCAATATCAACCGTATAGTTGTTAATTTCATCCATTGACTGAAACTGACCAATAGCCTCATAACCCCAGAAAGTGCCTGTCCAACGATCTTCACCAGATGATCTGTAATGCTCCCATGAGTTACCCCAACGAGGTTTGTATGATTCAAGGAATCTATTTCTAGCATATGAGATATTTCCACCAACTGAATATTTAAGATCACCTGCTTTACCATCGTATGATAATGAGATTTCAGCTCCCATGGTTGCATCACTATTAACATTCTCTTGAGGTAAAGTGTAACCGATTTCAGCAGGCGTCAAAACATCATACTTTAGTCCTTTTAATCCATCACGTTTTCGATAGAAATAATCAACTGTACCATTTAATCGACTGTTCATCAAAGAGAAATCAACACCAATATCTGAAATCTTAGAAGTATACCAGCTAATATTAGTAATAGGCACACCTTTATCACGAGAACCTGCTACAACAGTACCATCCATAACCGTAGTTACAGAATTATAATTATAACCTGTCATATAGTCAAATGCACCAATACCAACATTATCATCTCCTAACTCACCATAAGAAGCACGCAGTTTAATATCAAGAGAAGAATCGCCAATCAGATTTTTCGCAAAATTCTCTTCTGTAATTCTCCATCCAACTGATGCAGAAGGGAAGAATCCCCAACGTTTATTATCAGCAAACTTCCATGATGCATCGCGGCGACCTGCCACCTCAACATAGTACTTATTGGCATAGTTATAATTTGCACGACCTACATATCCAATACGAGCAGACTCCCAGTCAGAATCATTGTATGTATCCATATCAGCAAAATATAACAGCGGCAATGCATTTGTCTTTGGAACAGCATGTACCCAAATATCCAATTCTCTGCGCTCAATACGCTCAGCCACAAAAGTTGCTGCTACATTATGCTTACCAAAATCACGAATATAATTTAACTGTCCTTGATATACCTGTTCAATATTTTTATGAGTTCCACGCTCTCTCCATGGGTTTTGCATACTGAAGGTCACATCATATTGTTCTCCTTCAGGACGATCAGGATAATAAGAGTAAGCCTCATAAGTATACTCATGACCATTCATAACACGATCAGCATAATAGTATGAATACATACCTTTGGCTGTCAAACCTTTTACCGGAAATTCATATTCGCCAGTAAAATTTAATTGCATTACACGCCAGTCTTCAGTCCAGTATCCTGAATCCTTTTTATTCAACAAAGCCCAATTGGTATCGTTATGGCCAATATTATTAATGTACATTGGGTTATCATTGGCATAAGGACGATCCATTGGAGTATTGCGGAATAAAGCAAAACGAGGTGCCCAATAATCATCACCTCCAGGAACACCTGGATTATCACGAGTTTCAATACGTCCATTGATGTTTGCCCCAACTTTTAATCTCTTGGCAATTTGAGCATTTACATTCGATTGAATATTCTGACGATTAAAGGTAAATTCACGTCCTAAAACCGAATTCTGATGAAGTTTTGTATAAGACAAATAGTAATCAATCTTATCAGAACCACCTGAAGTACTAACATTAACTGAATTTTGAGGAGCATTCGGTTGAATAATAAAATCATACCAATCAAAACTTTGATAACCAGGTTCAGTTCCTGCCTTCCACTTAGCCAACTCTTCAGGGCTAAGTACATTATTTACAGACCTTCCATCATTAATATCAGCTTCAACCTTACCTAATTGCCATTCATATGCATTGGTTGTTTTTGGAAAACGAGACCAGTTTTGCCAGCCATAGTAAGCATTAACGTTAATAGTATTGCTCTCACCTTTTTTACCGCTTTTTGTTGTTACTACAATAACTCCATTGGCAGCACGCACACCATAAATAGCAGCAGAAGCATCTTTCAAAACAGTAATACTTTCAATATCGTTTGGAGATATGTTATTGAACTGACCGGCATCCTTTTGAATACCATCGATAACATAAAGAGGTTCTCCCATGTTACGAATAGAAATAGTAGCTGAAGCTCCCGGACGGCCATCAGGCATACGGAAACTAACCCCAGCAATTTTACCGGCTAACGCAGAACTTACAGTGGCAGCAGGAACTGCCTCTAAATCCTTTGCACCCACACTTGAAATTGCACCAGTTAATGACCCCTTCTTCTGAGTACCATAACCAACTGCGATTACTTCGTTCAATCCAATGCTGGATTCCTGCATTACGACACTAATCGATGTTCGACCTGCAACATTTTCTTCAACAGTTTCCATCCCTATAAAAGAGAAAACCAAAACACCATCACTAGGAATACCTTGTAATGAATAATTACCATCAATATCTGAGATGGTACCATTACTGGTAGATCCTTTTAATAGAATTGAGACTCCGGGAACAGGATCTCCCATAGAGTCTTCAATCTTCCCTGCCACTGTCACCGTCTGGGCCAATAACCCAATCGGTACCATAAGTAGCAATAGAAAAAAGATTTTTTTCATAATTAATGAATTTGAGTTTATTTAAAACACGTTTTTTAAATCGGGGAACAATACTCTCCCACGATTCAAAGGAAGCTTCAATAAAGAGAATGGCCTGCTATGTTTTAACCAAACAATACAATTTTCCGGTCAAACCTTAAAATGTCTTAAAAACGAAATATTTAAGCCTATTCTGTTTCATTTTATGACCAATATTTTTCATTTAATTCAGGTATTTTATACCTTATTGTTACATTATTTTGAATGCAACGAATTAGTATTTTCATGAAAATTCCAATTATTAATAAAAGGTATCTACTGTTTTTTTGGCTTGTATATTCAGCTGTTTCTGCTTTTGCTGATGCTCACAAGATGACATTCAGAAAATACCAGGTAAATAACGGACTATCAGAAAATTCTGTCCAGTGCATTCTTCAGGACAGACAAGGCTTTATGTGGTTTGGAACCAAAGATGGACTTAATAAATACAATGGTTATGAATTTAAAGTATTTAAAAACGATCCTTTAAATCCTAATTCCCTTGGCAATAATTTTATTAGATCTCTTTATCAGGATAATGAGGGTAATATTTGGGTTGGAACTGATCAACGCCTTTATATATTAAATACTCAAACCGAAACATTTAGTCTGTTTGATATAAAAACTGAAAATGGCACAAATATTAATAGTACCATCACCTCTATCGTTGCAGAAGACAAAAACACAATATGGATTGGAACCGCAACTCAAGGTGTATTCGTTTATGATATTCAAGCAGGTAAATTAAATCAATACCTTAAAGGTAGCGATTCCTCTACCTTACACTCTAATCTTATTTGGCGCATTTATAAAGATGCGTCTAACACTGTTTGGATTGGCACTCGTAACGGACTAAGCAGATATTATAAGGAAACAAACAGTTTTGTGACATATGGGTCACGTGAAAATCCTGAATATATTGATGACCCTGAGATACTTTCTATTTATGAAGATTCCGATGGAATAATCTGGCTTGGAACCTGGTCCGGAGGTCTTGTTAAGTACAATAAATCAACCAACACATTTAAACATTATTTCGGAAAGTCAGACAAAAACTATGTCACTCATATCAGAAGCATTCTTGAGTATCGTAAGAATGAACTACTTATTGGGTCGGATGACGGCCTCTATTTGCTAAACAAATCAACCGAAGAATATCAGCGATTGGATGACCAACGTGATCCTAACAGCCTAAGTGATCAGAATGTGTATTCATTTTATAAAGATAAAGAAGGCGGAATCTGGATCGGAACTTATTTTGGTGGAGTTAATTATATGTCGGCTAATAGTACCATTATTGAACATTATTACCCAAGTTATAAAAGCAACTCCCTGTCGGGAAAGGCGGTCAGTCAGTTTTTAGAAGATGAAAATGGAAATCTATGGATTGCCACAGAAGATGGAGGCTTAAACTTTTTTGACACTAAAAACAAAAGTTTTAAAACCTACCTCTCGGGCGAAAAAGGCAAGTTTCTAAGCTACCATAATCTTCATGCTCTTACCTTTTATAGGGATAAGCTTTGGATCGGAACTTTTTCCCGAGGTTTGGATGTGCTTAATCTCGAAAAGCAAACTTTCAATAACTATCAGTACAGCTCAACCGACTCAGCTACCATTGATGATAACTGTGTTTTTTCACTATTTAAAAGTTCGAACAATGACCTGTATGTGGGTACACCATTTGGATTAAGTAAATTCAATAGTGATAAAAACAACTTCGAAAGAATAAAGCAGGTAAGAGGCTTTGTTTACGATATTATCGAAGATTATATGGGTAACCTTTGGATTGGTTGTTATGGAGAAGGCATTTACCGATACAACAGGCAAAACCAGAGCTGGACACATTTTGTTCATGAACACGGCAATCCCAATTCACTTTGTCACAACAAAATAATAGACATTTACGAAGACGAAAAACATCGTTTATGGTTTGCCAGTGAAGGAGGTGGATTAAGCAAATACAACTACGATACGCAAGACTTTACCACCATCAACCGGAGTAAAAATCTACCCAACGATGTTGTTTATGGAATACTCGACGATAAATATGGTAATATATGGGCAAGCACCAATAAGGGTATTTCTAAAATCAATCCGGTAACACTGGAAATATCAACCCTTACTCAGGAAGATGGATTACAAAGCAACCAGTTTAACTACCGTTCCAGTTTTAAAGCTTCTGACGGAAAATTTTATTTTGGCGGCATTAATGGTTTTAATGCATTTTATCCTGATCAAATCAAAGACAACAGTTATATCCCGCCGGTTCATATCACCAATTTCGAACTTTTGGAAGTAGATCAACCGCTTAAAGCTGATTCAGCCTTTAATACCGATTTTAATATCCGAAAGAAAATAGTTCTCAATCATGATCAGGCTTCTTTCAGAATTAGTTTCGTGAGTTTAAGTTTCCAGGCTCAGGAAAAAAATCAGTATGCCTATTTTATGGAGAATCTTAACACCAGATGGGTAGAAATAGGAAACCAACGTCAGGTATCATACATAAATCTTGCTCCGGGAGAATATACTTTCAGGGTAAAAGGTTCGAATAACAATGAAAAATGGAATCCCAAAGAAGACTTCTTAAGTGTTATTATTCTTCCTCCCTGGTGGAAAACCAAAACCGCCTATTTTATGTATTTCCTGCTAATAATGGGTGTGACTTATTCTATTTTCAGATATTATCTGAACATTGTTCGACTACGACAAAGAATTAAACTGGAAGAATTTCAAAATGAAAAAGAGAAGGAGATTTACACATCAAAAATCAATTTCTTTACCAATATTGCACATGAAATACGTACGCCTGTTAGCCTGATTCGTGCACCTCTTGACAGTATTCTGGCTTCGAAAGAAGGTAGTGCCGAAACAAAGGAAAACCTTTCCGTTATTAACAAAAACACTGAAAGACTTATCAACCTTGTTAATCAATTGCTTGATTTCCGGAAGATTGAAAAAGACACCTATTCTATTGAAGTCTCTAAAGTAGATCTGAATCAATTAATTACAGACACATGTTATCGATTTACACCCGCTGCAAAAAAAAGAAACATTCAATTATCCTCCCATATACCTGATAAAACAATTACCATTGATGCAGATAAAGATGGAATTACGAAAATTATAAGTAACCTGATTACCAACGCCCTTAAATTTACTAACTCTTTAATCACTGTTGAACTTGAAACAAACCACGTTCAGAATAAAGTGCGTGTAAAAGTTTCGGATGATGGACCCGGCATTGATGAACAATACAGAGAAAAAGTATTTGAACCTTTCTATCAGATTGACAAGGATATTAAAGATGATAGAAAATTTGGTACTGGTATCGGTTTAGCTTTATCAAAACAATTAGTTGAACGACATAAAGGGAAGATATATATTGAAAGCAATTCAAAAAATGGCTGCACCTTTATTGTTGAACTAAATACCCAACTATCCTTGCCTTCTAATGACTTCAAGGAACCAGAAAAAGCCATTGATGAGAAAGAAGTAAAACAGAGTGCAGCTATGATTGACTTTGGAAGCAGATCACAACAAACTATTATGGTAGTTGAGGATAATGAGGATCTGTTGAAATTTCTCAAAAACAATCTAAAGAGCGAATTCAATGTTTTAACTGCATTAAATGGCAAAATAGCACTGGATATCATTGAAGAAAATGCCATTGATTTAATTGTTAGTGATATTGTAATGCCAGAAGTTGGTGGATTAGAGTTGGTTGAAAAAATAAGATCAAATCAACAATACAGCCACATACCCATTATTATTCTTTCTGCCCGAACCAATCTCGATACTAAAGTTGATGGTCTGGATCTGGGAGCCGAAAGTTATATTGAAAAACCTTTTTCCATAGAGTTTTTGAAAGCTCAGATTAAAAGTTTATTGGCTAACCGTGCGCGATTAATAGAAAAGTTTGCCCAATCGCCTTTTATTCCATACGGAAGTATTGCAACCAATAAGAAAGACGAAGAATTTATTGAAAAACTAAATCAGGACATAGAACTTCACCTTACAGATCCTGAGTATAACATTGAAAGTATAGCCTCAACCTTATCGATGAGCCGCTCGAACCTGCAAAGGAAGATCAAAGGTTTAACCGACATGACACCAAATGATTATGTACGTGTCTATCGTTTGAAAAAAGCGGCTAATTTAATTACAAGTGGTGAGTATCGAATTAATGAGGTATGTTACCTGGTGGGCTTCAACAGTCCATCGTATTTCTCAAAATGTTTTAAAAAGCAATTCGGAGCTCTGCCCAAAGATTTTGTAAAAGACAATAATCAAGCATAAAAAATCAGCCGGTTTGACCATTATCAAACCGGCTAATTTTCTATTTTTTGAATCCAAACTTTTGCCAGATCATCAATGTCTCATCTGAATTCAAAAATTCATAAAAATCAATTGCTGCTAGTTTTGCATTACAAACACCGGCAACATAAACAATGGGTTTATGTGTTTCTTCAGGAAAAGTACCTGCAATTTTAACTTTTTTTGATTTCATTGCATCAGTGCGATAAACAATACCCAAAGGTGCCTCTCCAAGTTCCACCATCATCAGAGCAGACCTGACATCTTTAGAAGGAAGTAACTTATCCTTCAAACCATTATAAACATTAAGATAATCAAGAGATTGTTTGGCATACCTGCCTGCCGGAACATGCGAGGGATCACCAATGGATAAACGACTCTGTCCCAGCAATGAAACAAAATCAGTTTCGTTATTTATGTTTAAACTATCTAACTGAGAATTAAGAGGTACAATTAAGACCAATTCATTTGCCGCAATATCAGTTCTTAATTTTTGTTTGATAAAACCCAAACTATCAACATAATCAGCCCACGACTTACTGGCCGACAGAAAGATATCTGCTTCTCCACCTTGTTCTATCTGTCTTGCCAATGTGCCGCTGGATGCCAGATTTAGTTTTATTTTAACAGCATTTTCTTTTTGATACAATGTTACAATCTCAGAAAGAACATCAGTTAAACTGGCAGCTGCAAAAACCATTACTTCACCTTGTGCTTCGTTTTGACTCTTTCCGTTGCTTCCTCCACATGAACTTAAGTAAACTAATACAAAAAGAAACAATACAACCTTTGACATATATTTCATGATCATTCTTTATTATTTTAAACTTAATCTGATTATTTATTTATTACAACTTTAACTATAATCTGAATTGAAGAGCCAAACCGGCATAATCTCCAACCCGACTGGCAGCCGATCCACTCTGCAGTATATAATGGGCAGACATTTTTAACTTGTCTTTATTTAAGTACCAGTTCACTCCAAGGTCCCATGTTTCATCATTTCCAATTTGTTTAAATAACTCTTTTGGACCTTCCCCTTCATAATAATCGTAAGTTATTGTTGGCTCAAGATATTTATTGCCAATAATCAGATTGTAGGAAACACAAAGATGGCCCTCTGTACCTTTAAAATCATCATACCCATCTGCTGTCCTGCTCATTTTATAATACTCTCCATCTATATGCAATCCAACATAGTCAATCGCAACATCACCTCCATAAGTCTTTGTCTGATTGAAATACAGAGACTCATTCAGGTAACCATTATTTTGGTTTGAACCACCAACAGCAACCGAAACTCCTTTACGATTTCTCCACTGATTACCAGATAACATATAATTGTATTTGGTTTGTTCGGGTTCACCAAACGAAAACATTAAACGTCCTGTTAAAAGTTGACTCGCATAATCAGGGTTTTCGAAAGCTTTGGGCTCATACACACCTATCCTGTAATTTATTCCGAATCCATTCCAGTTTTTAAATCCTCCTAATCCGATACCACTTTCAATACCATTGCCTTTTCCCGTAGAAAAAGAGCGCAAATACCAACAAGCTCTGGTTTTATCAAATCCACTTACAGCCCAGGGTGATGTATTAAATTGTCGACTGGTGGCTGCCCAGAAATATCCAGCATGAACGTTTAACAGATCACTGTTTTTTAATAATTTGGCAGTAATATAGGCATTCCACACATCAATACCTCCGTAGGATCCTTTGGTTGAAGAGTAACCATCCTGCCCCAAACGATCGAGCTGAAGTTGAAAACTGTATCCTAAAAACCAATAGGGTTGTCCCTGGGCCCCTGCACGAAATCTGCGTATCTGAGTATCATTTCGATTCGCATATTCATGATCCTCATCTTTCTCCTGTGAACTATAAGTAGCCCACGTTTCAATCGAAACAATTGGTTTAAAGGCCTTATCCATGTTAGGTTTTAACCACACTGAAATATCCTTTTCTTCGGATTGGGCATGTACCGCTCCTATCAACAGGTTGCAGGCCAATCCCAGAACTAGTACTGAGAAAAATTTAATCTTCTTCATCCATCTGGTTTTATAGTATTTTGTTAGATTCTGTTTTCGTTATTCACAACACCGAATAACGAGGATTAAAAAAATCATTATTCATTTATCTGAATAACGACGTTTAAAAAAAATTCTTTATACATTTTTATGAATAACGCTACCTAAAAAAAGTATCAGCCATTTTTTCATTTAATTTTTGTTTACAAGTGTTGATCTCATCCTTAATCATTTCAAACCGTGCAATAATTTTATTACCAAACTTGGTTACTTCAGCTCCTCCTCCATTACTCCCTCCACGCTGACGAACCACCAACGGTAAAGGAGATAGCTCATTCATTTCTTTGATAAAATGCCAGGCTTGTTGATAAGACATTTTCATTTGTTTAGAGGCAGCATTTATAGATCCTTTGTCTCTTACCAAACACAATAAATCTATTCTTTTCTGATTGATGAAAAGTTGATCAAACTTATAGATCTCAACATTAGAACTAATTGTAAATGGTGACTTCATATCTTACCACTAATAAATACAATGCCATTAACATTATCGATCTGAAAAACTGAAGATTAAACAAAATATAATCATTCCAATTCTTACATTCTTGTAAGAAACTACCGTTATGTAATACCGAAATGTTAAAAGACAGATATACTTTCTGACACAAAACCCCTATTTATTGGTATTTGAACAAAACCAATAAGTGGCTAGCTTTGTTAGCTAACCAGCCAAGAATTGGAAATATGCACGAACATAAACACGAAAGAAAAACTTTTTGGGTAGTATTGCTAACAGCTGTAACAATGGCTGTGGAGATATTTTTTGGTTTAACAACCAAATCTATGGCGCTGTTGGCTGACGGAATTCATATGGGATCTCATGTTCTGGCAATAGGTCTTAGCTGGCTGGCTTATGTATTTGTTCGAAAAGTTTCGAAAAGCAAATCATTTACCGGCAATTCCGATAAAATCTTATCCCTTTCGGGCTACAGCAGTGGCTTAATGCTATTGATTTTTGCCGTTGTTATAATGGTTGAAGCTATTGAACGTCTTTATAATCCTCAAGAAATAGTATATAAGGAAGCAATCTTAGTAGCGATTATCGGTTTAGTTGTAAATATTGCGAGTGTCTTTTTATTGCATCACGATCATGAACATTCAGACCATAATATACGCGCAGCATATATGCATGTAATTGCAGATGCTTTAACAAGCCTGTCTGCCATTATTGGATTAACTGCTGCAATGCTTTGGGATATACCATTTATTGATACCATAGCTGCATTAATCAGTTCGGTTGTTATAATTAAATGGTCTGTTGGATTATTAAAGGATTCTGGAGCTTCGTTATTGGATATGGAAAAAAGCGAACATTCGCATAACCATCATCATTAACAGCGATCAATCAGTTCTTGGATTTCTTTCAGATGTAAATAGAAATGCCGAGGAAAATCCTCCACCATTTCCTTTAATGAGACCATTCCATTTCCAGAATCCCACTGGTTATTCAGTTTTGCTATATCAATCTGGGCCACTACATGCAGAAAATGCAGATGTCCATATTTCCATGTTTGTACCAGATTATTCCAATCTTCATCCAGATAGTTTTGAATGGCAATCCATCTGTCATTATTTCCATTACTTGCATAACATGGAAATTGAAATGGGCTTGGCTGATATTGCAAATGAATGATGCGGTGAGTGTTATTCGATGCAGAATCATACATATGACCAACTATTTCTTTGATCGTTCTATTCTGGCTGTTTCTTCTATCCACCAATAAATCATGATTTAAACTCATCAAACGAACTTCCCATTCTAAAACACCCGGTTTTATTGATTGAACAACATCTTTAAAATACATATCAGTAGGGTTATTTTTGAAATTGATAATGACCAATTATTGTATATCTAAACAAACAATCTTCCAATACCTGACCTGCTCCAATATTATGAATTATCTGATATCGTCTCTGATTAGTTGATTTAATATTGGATACGATACCAATATGAGTAACATTGCCACCTAAATTCCAGCAAACAATATCTCCTGGATGATAATCCTCCGGATTTTGTGATTTTGAAAGAGCAGTACCATGCCTTTCAAAATATTTTATCAGATTGGGCACCCTTCGATGATCGATATTTTTATCGGTAGATGTTAATCCCCAATTTTTAGGATATAAATTAAAATAAGCTTTCATATCCTCATGAACCTCTTTCTGCAGATCAATATCAAACATTCGATACGCCCGAATAATAACATCGGTACAAACACCTTTGTCGGCTGGAACATCTCCACCTGGATAGGATATGCTAAAATAGGATGGATCATAAACCACATGCTGGTGGGTTAACACAAAAGCTGAATCAGCCAGCTGATTGAAGAAAGTATTCTGACAATATATTGATGGAATAAAAGTAAATACAAAACCAATAATCAGAGTTATTTTCTTCATGAAGCATAATTAAAAAAAGGTTAAGCCTCACTAAAAATACAATTTCTCTTATTAATATAATAATGTAGTATACATTAATCCTACTCTTTATTAAATAGTTTCTTCAATGCTGTAATCTTCTCTTCAACAGTATCCTGATCTAAAACTTTTTGAATATCCTTTTTATTCACTTTAGTGGTTGTTTCAGCTTTATCCTTAAAATTGCCTGACAAAAAATTATCAGAGAATATGGTTTCCTGATCTCCACCCATTTCAAAGATTCCTACCACTCCATCCTGAGTTTGGAATATATTATTTTGAATATTTGTTTTTACAGGCCATTTATTACCCCAATCACCCATTTTAATGATTCGATAATCGGTAGTATCAACCTCTCTATTATTTACTACTATCAGATTATTACTAATCTCAGTATTCTCGACCGGACCGGTTATGTGGATTGTTGGAGTAAACCAACCTGCCTGTTTGGTTGGATACTTTCGAAGTCCATCATTTACGCTTATGTTGTAACGAATAATGGTTCCGGTGGTACCTTTGTTCCAGTTTTTTCCCAACGAATAACCATCATTACAAATCAGTAAAAACCCTCCGGCATTATCGTGACTGTAATTGTATTGAATGATTGTACCATGGCAATTGTAATCGGCATCAAATCCCTGTCCGTCCCACTTGGCATTATGACCACTAACCTCGTTGTATTGAATAATGGTATTATCACAACTCCATGGCCAGATTCCGGCCGCAGCTTCTTCGTATGATAAAATATCAGGACAATCACGCATTATATTGTACTCAATCAATGCTCCATCGCAACCAATTGGCACTATCCCATCGCCCGGCACACCTTCTATAAGATTACCAACAATATGTACATTTAAACTGGGAAACCAATTATCACGACCGGCATATCCACCTGAATAAATTCCATTTCTACCACAATTCAAAATATGACAATCCTTAATAACTAATCCATCAAAACATGTATTGATACTGTCACCAGAATTCTCCCAATAAATGCCACCACCGGCCCCTTTTTGTTTTACCAGACTTCCATTAACGTCGCGCACCAGAAGGTTCTCAATTTTCACAGAATGACGAACACCACTATTCCGAGCCTTGATATAAACTCCAAATCTATTTACCTCCCTTTCTTTTCCAGTATTGGTTATTTCCAAATCGTAAATCTCACAATAAGCAGGATTCTCTAGCAACAAGCCATATTGCTCTTGCCCCAGGCCATTTATTACGGGTCTTGGCAAGCTATTATCTCCATATGTACCAACGTAAATTGGTTGATCTTTTTCTCCCTCTAATTCTAATTTCAGAGGTTCATTAAACACGCTTCCTTTCTTAAAAAAAACCGAATCACCAGCAACCAATTTTAATTGGAGCAGATTTTTCATACTTCTCCAGGGTTTAGTAATGGAAATGCCAGTATTCGAATCAGCCCCTCCTTTAGAATCTATATAATAATTGGTTGCATTCAGATGAACTGTAAATAAACTGGCTACAAAAAGGATATTTATAATAGCTGACTTTTTCATTGGATTATATATTTAAATCAGAATGCGAGTTAGTCAATAAAATATAAAATAAATGGTACAAAAAAGCAGGAAACTAATACATTTCCTGCTTGTAATTATTTTCGGCCGTCTTCTGTTAATCGACTAATATCATTCCCGGATTATTTCCGGAAATACATCGTCCACCTTGAGGAGTTACCACAAACGTATTTTCGATACCTACCATTCCTACTCCTTCAATACCTTTTTTAGGTTCTACAGCGAATACCATGTTCTCTTCAAAAGGCATCTTAAATCCCTTAGCCAAAACAGGAGCCTCGTCCATTGTTATTCCTATACCATGTCCCAAAAACTTAACTTTACGATTTCCAAACCCCATGAAATTCTTTTGGAAATCAGGCGATAAACTATCCATTATGGTTTCATAAACCATTTCACCAGAATTGCCGGGTGTTAACATGGCTGCAATCCTATTTTGAATTTCAACACATTGCATATGAATTTTGATTACCTCATCAGGTAGTGAATTACCAAACATATAGGTAACTGTTTTATCAGAATGATAGCCGTTAACTCCGACTCCCATGTCTACAAATACCAAATCACCTTTCTTTAGTTTACGATGACGGCTACCCAAGCTTGGAACAGCAGCATTCAAACCTCTGTTACCACCCGGACCATCAAAGTTAGTTGGCATTAATGAACTGGTTCCAAATCCTAATTGGGCAACAACAAGATCAGTATCGTGCATAGCAAATCGAGCTGTTCCCTGATGCCCCTCCTTCACCGCAACTTCATATAGTTCGGCTGCCAAATCAGCTTCTGTCATTCCTTCGCGCAATATTGCAGGTACTTTCTCTTCTAAAACGTGCTGATGTATTCTTCCGGCCTGCTCCATAAAACTTAGTTCCCATGCACTTTTTACAGCACGTGTCATCGACAACTGAAAATCCAACCCTTTAAACGTCTCAAACAAAAAATGCTTTTGAATACGGTTAAACATAGCTAAAGGAACAAACTCACTCTCAAGATACACAACAGATGGCTTTTGCATATATACTTCAGCTGCATCACGGTAGCTACTCATCGGACGAATGTCTTCAAAGGCCGATTCTTCCATTGCTCGTTCATAGCTTCGGCGTACCCAGTAAACAGCACTTTTATCGCGCTCAACCACCAACATACCTTCTGACATTGAACCCGTAAAATACAGTAAGTTTACTTTACTGAATATCATAGCCATTTGCCAATCCGGGTTTTGCTCATTCATCAACCGGCAAAACGATTCCATCCTCATCTTTAACTCAGAGGCAGGTGTTTTCTCGCTCATAAATTTATTTTTTTGAAGCGGCAAAGATAACAGCTATCTGTTTTTTAACGGAAAAATTCTGTAAGAAATATTAAAACCGATTTTTACAACCATGATATAATATTTATTGCAAAGCACTTTATTTATTCCTTTTTGTTTGCATCTAAAAATCCAAAAATCTTTGTCACGTAGGGGACACCTCCCACTCTCCAAACATTTAAATGGTTGGCATCAGGTATTTCCAAAAACTCTTTATCATCAGATGCCAGATGTTCGAAATTCTTTCTTCCATAATCAATTTTAATTCGATCATCTTTTGTTCCATGTACCATTAATATGGGTTGATATACATTTTGTGCAGATACAAAAGGTTTAACATCTGAAGGTGAAAAATCAGCAATCCTGCCTGAACGATAAATAAAATAATCAGTTAGTAATGGTATGTCAAATCCAATAAAATTAGGTATATAATCATGCACAATTGTTTCAAAATCAGAAAACGTACTTTCAATAATTCCAAACTTAATTTCAGGTTTAACTGACATAGCCTGCAAAGAAACAGCAGCGCCTAATGATTGCCCCCAAATACCAATATTATCTGTAAGTTTCTCATTATTCAATAAGGTATCAACAACAATAGAGAGGTCTTCTTTTTCATGATAACCGAATGTACAATATTCACCCTCACTTTGTCCGTGAGCTCTAAGATCAATTAAAACAACATTATAACAACTATCAGCCAAAACCTTGGCCATTGGTAAGAAATATTCTTTACAGGATCGAATTCCATGAACCATGATGATAGTTCCTTTCTGAATAGTCTTATTCGAATAAATAACATACCCTTTCAAGTCTAAACCATCATTCGTTTTGATCACTAAATCATCTGAATTCAAGTTAAAATCAGCCGGAGTATTCAACCTTACTTGATTAGAAGATTTCAATAACGAAATTACCCCTCCTTTGGTTTGAATAATCAATCGGGGACCAAAATAATTCGCAGTAATTGCAATTGGAAGTATTATAACTAACAGAATTATTAAAATCCGATATTTTGTTTTACTCATTAATTAAAATCAGCTTTAATTACTCAGTTGATCTCTCCATTTATATAACAACACACCACATTTATTTAGCTTAGGATGTAATTTTGTAAGATCTTTAATAAGATATTCCAATGGAGTTCTTTCATCTTTCGGTATTCGTTTATTATCAGCATTGATAACAATAACCAGATCAAGATCAGGAACAATATTAATAATCTGACCTCCATTGCCCGGGATAAACCATGAGTCAAAACCAAATTCAGTTTTTACCATTTGCCACTGATACCCTCCATAAAGGGGATGTTTAATTTCGATGTGAGGAGTAAATGTTTTATTGATCCAATCGGAGGACACTATCTGCTTGTCCATCCACATACCTTTATTTATATGAAGTAAAGCATATTTAGCAATATCTCTGGATTTTAATTCCAGTCCTCCTCCTAAATCATAGATTCCATTCTTTGCAAACCATTTATAATTGTCAATTCCTAAAGGTTTAAACAAGTTATCATTGGCAAATTCTGCAACATCCTGCCCGGTTGCAACTTTAATTATCTCTCCAATAATAATATTATTAGGACCACTATATGCATATTGGGTTCCGGGAATGGTTTTCATGGGTAAATTTAAAGAGGCATCTAACCAGTTATCCATCTTATCCATTTTTACACCCATATTTTCAGGATCGGTTATAGGTAAAGAAACCTCATCCCAGGCAAAACCTGAGGTACTGGCTAATAAATCCTGAATGGTAATCTGATATTTTAAAGAATCAGCTTTTAGTGAACCATATTGAGGAAAATAATCAAGCATCTTTTGATTCACATCTTTAATCTTTCCCTGATCAATTGCAATACCCATTAAAATCGGGCTTATACTTTTAGTGGTTGAAGCCATATAATGTACTTCATCAGGATTCCAGCCATTATAATACTGCTCAATAATTAACTCATTATTGTGTATTAGCAATATACTTTGCAGTTTACCGTACTTGCCTTCTGCAACCTCATTACTTATTTTCTCAAAATTATCTTTATTAAAATGATGTTCGGAGAGGTTTGATACTTTTAAACCATCATTTTTGTCGAAGGGTTGATTATATGAAACACCTGAATGTTGTTTACAGGAAATTAAGTTTACAACAATTAAAATACCGATTAGCTTTTTCATTTTGTTAGGATTATGTCTAAAGATAACAAAACTTTTTAAGCACAAGTAATAAACAATTTGATTAATAAATCCTCTACTCCCAGGTTTCAGAACAAAGTAAGCTGATTATAAACTCCAGCCTAGCAATATTTATTAATAGGTAACTTGGTAAATAAGAACATCTACCTAGTGTAATAAACAAAAAACCCGCCTCAACATTACACCATTTCGTTGAAGCGGGTCCTATTCCTTTTGGTTTGGCCGTTGCCTGGTTAAGAAGTTGAATAGGAATAGGTTGGTTATACTATCTGGTAGTATAGGGTGTTAATTCATTGGTTAGATATTTTATTCATTAAATAATCTTGCATGAAATTAAAAAAATAATCTCATTAAACAATGTCATTTAATTGATATTCAATAGATATTTAATATTTTTAGTAATAATCCGTAAAAAGTTAATCTATTTATACCTATTCTTATTAGCAACATTTTCTTAATCTCATCGATAACAGCAATTCCTTTTTTCTTATTTTTACACGATCAATTCTGATATCGTGTTTATTAAAACATACAAAAAACTATTTGAGTGCCTGATAATCTATCTCAGGTAACATCTTCAAGAGGAAGAAGGTAAGTTCTTTTGTATAAAATTACCTTCCGAAATTTCTTTTATCATATTTCAATTCACACGATTATTTTTCAATATGAATACTAAACAATCTATTGTTGCTCCTCAAAGAGCAGCTAATACTGAGGGCAACTATTACAACGTAAAAAGTGAACGTTCTAATCCCGGAATGAATGACCGGATTCAACGTCTGCGTCAATTGTCAGTCGAAACTGAACCTTCGCTTTCAATCGAACGAGCCTTAATTGAAACAGAATTTTACAAAGAGAATTATGGCAAATATTCAATACCTGTTTTAAGAGCTCTAAATTACCTTGAGATATGTAAAAAGAAAACCATTTATCTCGGTGAAGGTGAACTGATTGTTGGAGAACGGGGACCTAAACCTAAAGCCGTTCCAACGTTTCCTGAGTTAACTTGCCACAGTGTTGAGGATTTACATGTATTGAATACAAGGGAATTGCAACGATATACCATTAGTCAGGAAGATATTGACACTTACGAAAGAGAGGTAATTCCATACTGGGAAGGACGCACTCAACGCGAGCGAATCTTCAATCACGTACCCGAAGAATGGAAAGCTGCCTACGAAGCCGGGTTGTTCACCGAATTTATGGAGCAGCGTGCACCAGGTCATACCACGCTTGATGGTAAGATTTATAAAATGGGATTGAATGATTTTAAAGCCCGCATAGCTGAAGAAATTGATCGTCTTGATTTTATGAATGATGTGGAAGCCACGGATAAGTTGGAGCAATTAAAAGCGATGGATATTTCGTGTGATGCCACCATATTATTTGCCCAACGTTATGCCGAAATGGCTGAAAAATTGGCACAGAAAGAAAGTAATGAGAAACGCAAAGCAGAGCTTTTAAAAATTGCAGAAGTTTGCCGTTGGGTGCCAGCCAATGCTCCCCGTACATTCTGGGAAGCTATCCAAATGTATTGGTTTGTTCATCTGGGAACAGTTACTGAACTGAACGGTTGGGATGCAATGAATCCGGGTCACTTCGATCAGCATCTGGCTCCATTTTACGAAAAAGAACTGGCTGATGAAACATTAAGTCGTGAGGAAGCAAAAGAATTACTTTCTTGCTTCTGGATTAAAGTAAACAATCACCCGGCACCACCAAAAGTGGGAATCACTGCCCGCGAAAGCGGAACCTACAACGATTTTACCAACATCAATATAGGAGGAGTAAGAGCTAATGGTTTAGATGGTGTGAATGAAGTTTCATATATTATGCTTGAAATAATTGAGGACTTACATATTCTACAACCCGGTAGCTCCATACATATCAGTTCAAAAACACCGGATCGTTTTCTGAAAGAAGGCTGCAAAGTTATTCGTCAGGGACATGGTTATCCTTCTGTTTTCAATCCCGATATTTATATACAGGAATTACTGCGTCAGGGTAAATCACTGAAAGATGCGCGTGAAGGTGGTTGTAGCGGCTGTATTGAAGTAGGTGCTTTTGGTAAAGAAGCATACCTTTTAACCGGATACCTAAACGTTCCAAAGATTCTGGAAGTAACATTAAATAATGGTATCGATCCGGTTACCGGCAAAAAAGCTGGTATTGCATCAGGCGACCCACGCGATTTCAAATCCTACGAGGAACTTTACGAAGCCTTTGTGAGGCAATTGAATTTTGTGGTTGATCAGAAAGTACGTGTTAGTAACTACATCGATCAGATGTTTGCTAAATATGCCCCTGCTCCTTTCCTATCTGTTGTGATTGATGACTGTATCAGCAAAGGAAAAGACTATTACAATGGCGGACCTCGATACAATACCAATTATATACAGTGTACAGGTCTGGGAACCGTAACCGATAGTTTATCTGTATTGAAACACCATGTATTTGAAAAGAAAACCTTCAGCATGGAAAAGATACTTGATGCTGTTTCAAAAGATTTTAATGGAGAAGAAATTCTTCGCCAGACCATTATCAACAATACGCCATTTTTTGGTAACGACGATCCATATGCCGACAATATTGCCTTGGGTGTTTACGCAGATCTACTAAAAGCTATCGATGGAAAACCAAACACTAAAGGAGAGCAGTTTTATCTGAATATGTTATCAACCACTTGTCATGTTTATTTTGGTAAGGTAATGGGAGCAACACCTAACGGAAGACTGGCCGGTAAGTCAATTTCCGACGGAACATCACCATCACATGGAGCAGATACACACGGACCATCAGCGGTGGTAAAATCGCTTACCAAACTCGATCATACTATGTCGGGTGGCACTTTGCTAAACCTGCGCTTTTTGCCAAGTTTGCTGAAACGAGATCAGGACATTGCAAAATTGAGTCAGTTGATCAGAAGCTATTTTGCTTTAGGTGGCCATCATGTTCAGTTTAATATTGTTGACACAGCTACATTGTATGCAGCACAGCAAAATCCTGAAGATTATAAGGATTTATTGGTTCGTATGGCTGGTTACAGCGATTATTTCAACGACATGAATGCGGATCTTCAGCAGGAAGTTATTGACCGTACTGAAAACGAATCATTTTAAAACAGATTATAGATAATTAGACAATAGACTGTTAGAGTTATTTACATGACTCACAAAAAACATTTTTAAAATCTGATATTCTAAAACAAAATACACAGCCAAATTCAGAGAGATACAATAGTTATCTTTGGATTTGGCTACCATTTTCATTGACTTCACTCTTATATCTGATCATTAATAACCAATGAGCAACAGTCTTATTTTCGATATAAAGCGTTATGCAATTAATGATGGCCCGGGAATCAGGTTGACCATCTTTTTTAAAGGTTGCCCGCTAAACTGTAAATGGTGCCATAATCCGGAGAGTATTTCACCACAAACGCAAAAAATGTATGCCAAACAAAAATGTATTGGTGCACAGGCTTGCATTGATGTTTGTCCTGAAAATGCTTTAAGCCTTACACCCGATAGTATTATTACTGACTGGAATTTATGTACAGTTTGTGGTAAATGTGCCGAGGCTTGCCCAACAAAAGCCATCGAAATGAGTGGTCAGCAAATGGATATCGATCAACTGATCAAAACCATCGAAAGCGAATCACTTTTCTTTGATCAGTCAGGTGGTGGAGTAACTTTTTCGGGTGGCGAACCTTTGATGCATTACAAAACACTGCTTCAGCTTTTAGATGAATGTGGGAAAAGGCATATTCATAGAGTAGTTGACACATCGCTTTTCAGCCGATCAGAAATTGTGAAACAGGTAGCCGAAAAAACAGAACTTTTTTTGGTTGATCTAAAACATATGAATGATGAAAAGCACAAAAAATATACAGGTGTTTCAAATCAGTTGATCCTCGAAAACATTCGATTACTTTCAGATATTAATTCTGATTTCTGGATTCGTATACCCTTGATAGATGGTGTTAATGCCGATGAAGAAAACATTAAAAAGAGTGCTGAATTCCTGAGTAAGTTAAACTGGCAATCAAAGTTGGTAAACCTACTACCATATCATGACATTGGCAGAAACAAGCATTTAAAATTAGGCTCAAGTTATAACGGCGATGGAATGAAAGAACCCGCCCAACAAATAATTGAACGTAGCATTCGTATATTTTCAGATTTCGGAATTCAAGCTATCGTGGGAGGATAGAGGAATAAAAGGATAAAAAACAAAGGCAAAAGTATGGCATAAATTACCTTTAATGTTTTGTCTTAATTAGATCCTAATCCCAAACAAATTTCCAGTTTCCATCGATCTGGCGTTTCCATACTGTATGAAAAACACCGGTATCTGATTTCACTTCACCCAAGGAATCAATAACCGAATATATGTACTGACCATAAGTGTAGGCCAGATCACCGGAAGCTGAAACTTCAACAAAATCGGGTTTCCAGCTAAGTTTTACCTTATCGGAATTGAACTCTCCATACTTAGCAGCTATAGCCTCTTTACCCTTAATAAGTTTATTTGAGCGCATTAAAACAGCACTATCTGCAGCATAGTAAATAAAAGCGTTACCTATTCCTTCTTTTGCAGCCATTTTCGCAAAGTCCGCTTCAGTTTGAATAACTTCTTCTTGCCATTGGATAATCAGCTTAGAGTTATCTTCTTGTTGACATGCTGATAAGAGAACTAATATTCCGAATAAAATCCCTGATAACTGTTTGGCTGTTTTTTTCATATATCATTCCTATTAAGCATTTAAAAATAATACAATTCATCAGAAAATCTGCAGCTCAAAATAATTGTTGTTCTTTCTAAACATTATCATTTAGTATTTTACATTACGATATGACCTCCATTAAGATTTACCCATTCAATATGAAATTTTAATATCACGTAACATACTATCCATCTGGCATTCAAATGAATTTGCAATCAATCATTTTTTTGTATCTTATTAACTAAACCGCTCTTGTCGTATGTCCTAAGTTTAGTAACTTTGCAACTTGTTTAATTAACGAGAAACAATCTGGGTGAATTAATTCACTACTACATTATTACTGATTTTAGAGCATGCAATTATTGATTAAAACCTTCCACGGATTGGAAGGTGTATTGGCCGAAGAGCTAAAAGGGTTAGGTGCATCAGATGTGAAAGAATTAAAACGAGCAGTATCGTGCACCGGGGATAAAGAACTAATGTATAAGGCCAATCTGCATTTACGCACAGCCCTACGTGTATTGGTTCCTATTGCGAACTTCACTGCTACATCAGAAGACGAATTATATAACGAAATCAAGAAACTGGATTGGTCAGAATACATGTCTACCAAATCAACTTTTGCAATTGATGCCGTTGCTTTTTCTGAGATCTTTAAACACTCCAAGTTTTTGGCACTTAAAACTAAAGATGCCATTGTTGATCAGTTTAGAGACAAGACAGGAATTCGCCCCTCTGTAAAAGTTGAAGATCCTGATTTACAAATCAACGTTCATGTTGCAAAAGATCAGTTCACAATTTCTCTTGACAGTTCGGGTGAATCATTACACCGCAGGGGTTATCGTGATCCAAACCATAAAGCACCTTTAAATGAGGTTTTGGCTGCCGGAATGCTAAAAATTGCAAAATGGCATAAAGAAATTCCATTGATCGATCCAATGTGTGGAACAGGTACTATTTTGATGGAAGCAGCTATGATGGCCTGTAATATGCCACCGGCTTTCAAAAGAAAGAAAATTGGCTTTATGAACTGGGCCGATTTTGATAAAATCCTTTGGAATAAAATATATACCGAAGCCGAGAACCAGATTCACTTTCCACGTGTTAAGATTGTAGGTGGAGATAATAATCCTCAGGCAGTAGATATCGCTAAGAAGACATCGCTTGATTTCCGTTTGAACCGCATGATAAGTATTGTTCGCTCTGATATGAAAGAACATATGCCTCATGCTCCACGAGGAATGATGATAACCAATCCTCCATATGGCGAACGCTTGAAAAAAGATGATCTGAACGGTTTTTATAAGTCAATTGGTAGTCACTTGAAAAAGAATTACCATAACTGGCAGGCCTGGATGATTACATCCAATACCGAAGCTCTGAAACATGTAGGTTTACGTCCGCAACACAAACACACTCTGTTTAACGGACCTTTGGAATGTAAGTTTGTTGGATACGACATGTTTGAAGGTGAAATGAAAGAATTTAAACAAAAAGTCAACCGAAGCAGAAAAACTGCTCAGAACTGAACCGAAGTAAGTCTTAATTTATGAACCGAGTTACAGAATTATTTAAAATTAAATATCCCGTTATTCAAGGTGGAATGGTATGGTGCAGTGGATGGAAACTGGCATCAGCAGTAAGCAACAACGGAGGCCTGGGTCTATTAGGTGCAGGATCGATGTATCCCGAAGTATTGCGTGAACACATCCAGAAAATGAAGAAAGCAACCACTAAGCCTTGGGGAGTAAATGTTCCATTATTATATCCTAACATTGATGAACTGATTCAGATTTTAATTGAAGAGAAAGTTCAGATTGTATTTACCTCAGCAGGTAATCCGGCAAAATGGACAGGCCTGCTGAAAGAAAACGGAATGACTGTGGTTCATGTAATTGCCAATGCCCGTTTTGCAAAAAAATGCGAAGAAGCAGGTGTAGATGCCATCGTTGCAGAAGGATTTGAAGCCGGTGGTCATAACGGACGTGAAGAAACGACAACTTTGACGCTGATCCCACATATTAGAAAAGTCACCAATCTGCCCTTAATTGCAGCAGGAGGTATTGGCAGTGGTAAAAGTATGTTTGCAGCCATGGCTCTGGGAGCCGATGGAGTTCAAATTGGTTCTTTATTTGCTGCTTCTGAAGAATCATCTGCTCATCAGGAATTTAAAAAATGTATTCTTGAAACCGGAGAAGGTGGTACTATGCTGTCTCTGAAAAAACTGGCACCTGTACGTTTGATTAAAAATGCATTTTTCGATCAGGTTTTCAAAGCTGAGCAAGAAGGCATGTCTACGCTTGACCTTCAAAAACTCTTAGGTAAAGGAAGAGCTAAAAAAGGAATTTTTGAGGGTGATATGATTGAAGGTGAGTTGGAAATCGGTCAGGTAGCAACATTGATTGATGAAATAAAACCTGTTTCAGACATCTTCAACGACTTACTAAACGAATACAAAGCTGTAAGGGAAGAAACAGCTCAAAATAACAGATTCGAATTTTAATGATAAACATTGAAAAACGAACACTGTCCAACGGATTAAGGGTAGTAGTTCATGTTGATCGCAGCACACCATTGGCTGCCATTAACATACTTTATAACGTAGGTGCCAAAAACGAGCATCCCGACAAAACAGGTTTTGCTCACCTATTTGAACATCTTATGTTCGGTGGCAGTAAAAACATCCCTTCATACGATGCACCTTTGCAACGTGTAGGTGGCGATAACAATGCCTGGACTAACAACGATGTTACCAATTACTACCTCACTCTTCCGGCAGAGAATTTAGAAACCGGATTCTGGCTTGAATCAGACAGAATGCTGGAACTTGACTTTTCAGAAAAGAGTCTTGAGGTTCAGCGGAAAGTAGTGATCGAAGAATATAAACAACGCTACCTGAACCAGCCTTATGGTGATATTCCATTGTTGGTTGGCCCTATGGCATATAAAGTTCATCCATATCAATGGCCTACCATCGGAAAAGATATTTCGCACATCGAAAATGCCACACTGGACGATGTAAAACACTTTTTCTTTAGCCATTACGCTCCCAACAATGCGATAATGGTGGTAAGTGGGAATGTTGATCCGGATAATGTATTTAAACTGGCCGACAAATGGTTTGGTGATATTCCAAACAGAAATATTGATCACAAGATAATTCCTGTTGAACCGGAACAAACTGAAGAACGAAAAGTAGAGGTAGAGCGGAATGTACCAGCCAGCTTGATTCATATGGTTTTTCATATTGGCAGCCGGACTGATGAGAATTTCTACACTACAGATCTTCTTTCTGATGTATTATCTAACGGACCATCTTCACGCTTAACGCAGAGCCTGATCAAAGATCAGCAATTATTCAGCGATATTAATGCATATATTTCGGGAGATCATCATCCGGGATTATTCACTGTGACCGGACGATTACTTCCTACAACCACAATGGATCAGGCGGAAGCAGCCATTCATAGAGAACTGAACAAAATCAGTTCTACGAAAGTTTCTGACTACGAACTACAGAAAGTGAAAAACAAGATTGAATCAACATTAGTATTTTCAGAAATAAACTTTTTGAATAAGGCTATGAATCTTGCTCAATTTGAACTTTTAGGTAAGGCTGAGAACATCAATAACGAAGTTGAAAAATATCGTTCTGTAACGGCTGATGGCTTGCTTGAAACAGCCCAAAAAACCTTTAAGGTAACGAATCGTTCCACCCTGTATTATAACTCAAAAGGATAATGCAAAACCAATTATATCGAAATACCGCTCCTGAATTTAAGACCGTATCAAGCTTTAATCTTTTACCGATTCAGAAATTTGAGTTGGATAATGGAATAAAAGTACATCTGTTAGAAGCCGGTTCACAGGAAGTGGCAAAAATTGATTTTCTTTTTCCGGCAGGATCAATACAGGCAGCCAAACCTTTGCTGGCATCCATTACCAGTAAGGCGATGATTGAAGGCAGTGAAAAATACAGCGCTGCTGAGATTGCTGAAAAAATTGATTTCTACGGGGCTTATTTAGGGCAACAAACCGTATTTCATCAGTCTGTAATTACGCTTGTCAGCTTAAGACATTTTTTACCTGAAACTTTGGAAATTCTTGAAGATATAATCAAGCATCCTACTTTTGAACAGAAAGAAATCGACACCATACTGGGACGCCGAAAACAGAAGTTTTTAATAGAGAGTGATAAAGTTAAAACACTTGCCACAAGAGCATTTACGCAGAACTTATATGGCAAAGAACATCCTTATGGTAACTATGTTGAACTTAGTGACTTTGAAAAGATAACTCGCAACGATATTGTAGATTTTCATAAAAAAGCCTACATTCCTGCAGGTACACAGATTATCATATCTGGTCAGCCGGGAAACAACATAAAGGATCTATTAAATAAACATTTCGGGCAGTTGTGGAACTCCAATACTCCTTTGAGCGACTGGAAGCCTGAAATCAACAAAGAACTAAATAGCGAAATTTTTGTACCTAAAACAGACACACTGCAGTCGGCTTTAAAAATTGGTCGTCCACTATTCAACAAACTTCACCCCGATTTTCATGGGATGCAGATTTTAAATACTATACTGGGAGGTTATTTTGGATCGCGCCTAATGACCAATATTCGTGAAGAAAAAGGACTTACCTATGGTATCTCTTCTTTCATCATGACTTATAAACACACGGGCTTTATACTGGTAAGCACTGATGTAAAGGCAGAAAACAGAGAACTGGCAGTTAAAGAAGTATTTAACGAACTGAAAAGATTGAGAGAAGAGCCTATTTCGGAAGATGAATTAACCCTGGTTCGTAATTTTTTAAGCGGTGATATGATTCGTAATTTCGATGGCCCTTTTGCGACATCGGATAATTACAGAGGCCTGATCGATTTGGACATCTCAACTGAATATTTCCACGACTTTTTTAAAGTTTTAATGAACATCACAGCGAAAGACTTACAGGATTTAGCTCAAAAATATCTAAAAGAAGAGGACTTTATAACAGTGATTGCCGGTAAGTAAAAGATTCACATCAACATATAAACATCTGACATAATTGCGGTTATAAGCTTCAGTAAGATATTTAAACAATAAATTCTTTAATCATCCGCAATCAATACCTCGTAAGGATTGTTTCAATGATATGAAATAAGTATTTTAGTTCGCTTTAAACAAGACTTTTGAATGACAGAACGGGAAGAAGAAAAAATGATCAGGGATCAATTTGAAGCATTGATTGATGCTTGTCCCAAATGCCAGACCGAAGAAAACAGAAAACTGGTCACTAAGGCATTTGAACTGGCTCATCATGCTCATAAAGGAATGCGCCGTAAATCAGGCGAACCTTATATTCTTCATCCTCTCGAAGTTGCTCGAATTGCTGCCGAAGAAATTGGCTTAGGAACAAAGGGTGTTATTGCATCTCTTTTGCACGATGTTGTTGAAGATACTGATTACACAGTTGAGGACCTGCAAAATATGTTTGGCGAAAAGATTGCCTCAATTGTTTCAGGACTAACCAAGTTGGAAGAGGTTTTTGATCAAAGCTCATCTCTTCAGGCCGAGAATTTCAGGAAGCTATTGCTTACTATGATTGAAGATGTCCGTGTAATTCTGATTAAACTTGCTGACCGTCTTCACAATATGCGCACCTTAAATTCTATGCCCGAAAGGAAAAGACTTAAGATTGCCGGTGAAACAATTTACTTTTATGCTCCTCTTGCCCATCGACTCGGTTTATATGCTATAAAATCTGAGCTAGAAGATCTTAGTTTAAAATATGAACTTCCTAAAGTATTTAATGAATTAAGTACCAAAGTAAAGGAAAGCGAAGAAAAGCACGAAGAGTTTATCAATAGCTTTAAAGCACCTATTGAACAACGACTTGCGGGTGAAGGCTACGAATTTGAAGTATTTGGCCGTCATAAATCAATCTATTCCATCTGGAGTAAGATGCAGAAAAAAGATCTTCCTTTCGAAGAAATATATGATATTCTTGCCATAAGAGTCATTTTCAAACCCAAAAGTCACTTACCTGAAAAAACACAATGTTGGGCCATCTATTCGATGATAACCGACATTTATAAACCCAAACCAGACCGTTTACGCGACTGGGTTTCCACACCAAAAGCTAACGGATACGAGGCTCTTCACAGCACCGTTATGGGGCCAAACGGTAAGTGGGTAGAAATACAGATCAGAACTACCCGAATGGACGAAATCGCAGAAAGAGGATTTGCTGCCCATTGGAAATATAAAGCACAAAAAGAAAAAGAATCAGAGCTGGATAGATGGCTTAACATGGTAAAAGAGCTGCTAGAAAATCAGGAATCTGATTCGATGGAGTTTTTAGATGACTTCAAACTGAACCTTTTTGCATCAGAAATGATGATTTTTACTCCTAAAGGTGATGTAAAAGTATTACCAACAGGAGCCACAGCTCTCGATTTCGCTTTCGACATACATACCGACATTGGATATAAGTGTATTGGTGCCAAGGTTAATTTTAAGCTGGTTCCATTAAGTCATCAATTAAAAAGTGGCGATCAGGTTGAGATAATTACTTCTGAAAAACAACAACCTAAATACGACTGGCTTAATTTCGTGACTACAGCCAGAGCCAAAGCCCGTATAAAGGATGCGTTCAAAGAAGAACGTAAAGAGCTGATCGTTAAAGGTGAGCAAATACTGGAAAAAGCACTTAACAAGAAAAAACTAACTATCAATTCCCGTATCCTTCGAAAAATTATGAATCATCATAATATTTCGAAACGCGACGAACTGTATTTTAAAATTGGTAGAGGTTCGCTTAAACTGGATGATCTTCATAAGGTTTTAAGTACCAAATCAAGCAATAAATGGATTCGTTATTGGAAACTTTCATTTGGTAAAAACTCAGGTAAAGATGACCTGGAAGAAGAACAGGTTGAGGTTCCAAAGAAAAAAGAGCTTGTTCTTTCTGATGCAGATGAAAAAGACCAGTTTACTATTTCTGAATGTTGTAATCCAATACCCGGAGATGACATTCTTGCCTATGTTGATGAAGATGAAAAACTGATTCTTCATAGTCGCAAATGCCCCATTGCTATTAAACTGATGTCAAGCCAGGGAGATCGTATAGTATCCGCACAATGGGAATCTCATAAAATATTGTCTTATCTGGCATTAATTCATTTATCAGGAATAGACCAGATTGGTATCGTTAACAAGATTACAAAGGTGATTTCCGAAGATCAGAATGTAAATATGCGATCCATCAATATCGAAAGTCACGATGGTATTTTTGAAGGAAGCATCTATTTATACATCCACAACACCGAGGATTTAAATAACCTGATCCTTAACCTCATGAAAATAAAAGGTGTTCACAACGTTTCTCGCCAGGAAAGAATTAAATCATGATTTTTATTTAATCTAAACAAGAGTTTCAATTTAATTAGTTTTTATATACTTTTAAGCACTATTTTAATTGAGACTGCATATGAATAATGTAGAAAACAAAGATGTAGTAAAGCAGATTTTCACTGAATATCTTCAGCGAAACGGGCACAGAAAAACACCCGAGAGATATGCGATACTTGATGAGATTTATAGTCGTGAAGGCCACTTTGACATAGAATCTCTTTATATTTTTATGAAGAATAAAAATTACAGAGTAAGTCGTGCCACCTTATATAACACTATCGATTTGCTTTTGGATTGTAAATTGGTTATTAAACATCAGTTTGGTAAAAACATTGCTCAATTCGAAAAAGCGTTTGAATCTAAACAACACGACCATTTGATTTGCACCAAATGTGGTAAAGTAATTGAGTTCTGTGATCCTAATATCCAGAATGTACTAAATAATGCTGCCGGTTTTAACGAATTCAGAGTTTCGCATCATTCATTATATGTTTACGGAACCTGCAAATCCTGCGCTGAAAAGGAAGTTAAAGATTAACTGAATTTTATTTTAAAAATAAGACCTAAAAAAGAATAGCTTTTAAGGGATTATCCTTAATTTTACCCATCGGAATTTCGGGACAACCGGGAATCCGATTTTTTATTGTTTAAAACGAAGAGAATACCTACAACAACTCTACGTAGTTTAAAAATTAAGGCCTGTTGGCCAATGACTTAAAAGCACAAAAAATGAAGGTTGATGTTTTACTTGGACTTCAATGGGGAGACGAAGGAAAAGGAAAAGTAGTTGATGTACTTACTCCTAAATACGATGTCATTACCCGTTTCCAGGGCGGACCAAACGCTGGTCACACCCTTGAGTTTGACAATTTCAAACATGTATTGCACAATATTCCCTCAGGAATATTCCATGCCAGTAAAGTAAACATCATTGGAAATGGAGTAGTGTTGGATCCAATTACTTTCAAAAAAGAAATTGATTCATTAAAAGAAAAAGGCTACGACATCACTGATAATCTATATATCTCAAAAAAAGCTCACCTGATTTTACCAACTCACCGTATTCTTGATGCAGCTTCTGAAGCTTCAAAAGGAAAAACCAAAATTGGTTCTACCCTTAAAGGAATCGGCCCTACTTATATGGATAAAACCGGTAGAAACGGTTTAAGAGTTGGTGATGTATTGCATAATTTCGATGAAAAATATGCTGCATTAAAAGATAAGCATGAGAAGATGCTTACCATGTATGATTTTGAATACAGCATTGAAGAATTTGAGGCAGGATTAGCTGAAGGTATTGAGTTATTGAGAAGCTGTAAATTAATTGACAGTGAACACGAAATCAATAAATACATCAAAGAAGGTAAAAGCATCTTGGCAGAAGGAGCACAAGGTACTCTTTTAGACATTGATTTTGGTTCTTATCCATTTGTAACATCATCGAATACTATTTGTGCTGGCGCATGTACCGGTATGGGTGTTGCACCTAATAAAATTGGTGAAGTATACGGTATTTTCAAAGCATACTGTACTCGTGTCGGTAGTGGTCCATTCCCTACTGAACTTTTTGATGCTGATGGTGAAGAAATGCGTTCAGCAGGTAATGAGTTTGGTTCTACAACAGGTCGTCCACGTCGTTGTGGCTGGATTGACTTAGTTGCTTTAAAATATGCTGTAATGATCAATGGAGTTACTCAGTTGATTATGATGAAAGGTGACGTACTTAGTGGTTTCGATACCATTAAGGTTGGTACCGGATATAAAATCAATGGTGTTGTTACTGATGAGTTTCCATTTGAATTACCTGAAAATGTAGAGGTTGTTTACGAAGAACTACCTGGTTGGAAAACCGACTTAACAGGTATTAAAGCTGAAGCTGATTTTCCTAAAGAATTGTCAGACTATATTGCTTATTTAGAAGCCAAACTTGAAGTGCCAATTAAAATTGTATCTGTTGGTCCTGACAGAGAACAAACGATTGTTAGATAATAACAACAATTTCATATCACAAAGCCAGGTAAGTAATTATCTGGCTTTTTCATTTCTCATCATTCGTAATTGAATACCGGGCAACCAGAACCGGCTCTTTAAAATGTAAAACCTCTTTTCTTTCATAAGAAAATAAATCCTCCTCCTTAACAATTTCAAATCCCATTTTCTCAAACAGATCAATTGATGCCTTGTTATGTATTCTAATTATTGCAATAACTGAATTATATTTTTCCTTTCGTAGAAATTTAATAGCCGATATGATTAATTTTTCAGCAATATGCCTTCTCCTGTAAATTGATTTAACAAACACATCATAAATTAAACAGTATTGAAAGTCTGCTTCCTGAAAGATCCCTATCATCACACTAAGGTTTCCCATCGGTTTTTTAGATGAAGTTAAAGGGGTAAATATTCGGGAAGGAACCCGAATATTCCGATACTTGTACTCGCCCAATTCTGATTTGATAAGTACTTTCTTATTTGCCTTATTACTAATACGGTAATAAAAGTAAATAGTACTAAGTATAGCTGTTTTAATAAATGAATAAAACTTTGTCATACAATAAAAGTAATTCATCTCCTATGTAAAACCTATATTTGTTAAAAAATTTCACCCCATGATTACTCGTCCAACACTTTTACTTGATAAGGGTAAATGTATTGCCAACATAGAAAAAATGGTAAGAAAGGCTCAGGAAAACAACATTGTTTTTCGTCCTCATTTCAAAACTCATCAATCATCCGAAATTGGCGAATGGTTCAAACAATTGGATATTGAATGCATTACAGTTTCATCAGTAAAAATGGCCGAATATTTCGCTGCAAATGGGTGGAAAGATATTACAATTGCCTTTCCTTCCAACATTCTGGAATGGGAAAACATTAACCAGCTGGCAACCAAAATAAATATCAATCTGGTTGTTGAATCTATTGAAACAATTAAGTTTCTGGAAGAAAAAATTAATTCTCCCATCGGAATATACATTAAAGTTGATACAGGTTATGGTCGAACAGGTGTTAAAGCAGATGATTTTGTGACAATTAAACAATTATTAAATTCACTTAAGACCTGCAAAAACCTGATTTTTATTGGTTATTTATGCCATACCGGCCATACTTACAATACCAGATCCAAGAAAGAGATAGAAGCAATTAATAAATCTGCCAGCGAACAGTTACTGGCATTAAAAACATTTATGGCTTCTGATTTTCCTTTAGCTGAAATCTCATTTGGTGATACTCCCTCCTGCTCTGTCTTAAATGATTTTGGTGATTACAACGAAATACGACCGGGTAATTTTGTCTTTTATGATGAAACTCAATATAAAATCGGGTCATGTAATCGAAATGAAATTGCAGTTGCATTAGCTAGCCCTATTGTTGCCAAACATCCCGAAAGAAATGAAATAGTTGTTCATGGAGGAGCTGTGCACCTGTCGAAAGACACAATAAAGGATGAAAATGACAAAAACTATTATGGTATTGCTGTTGAGTTAAATAACAATGGTTGGGATACTGATAAAGTAGTAGGAACAGTCACAAAAATTTCTCAGGAACACGGCATTATTACGGTTGAAGATAGTGTGATGAATCGCATTAATGTAGGTGATCTTGTTGCAATTCTGCCTATTCACTCCTGCCTGACAGCTAATTTAATGAAAGAATATCTGACTACAGAAGGTAAAAAAATAACGATGATGCTTTAAAACTCTATTATCATTATCAAATCAATGGCACTAAAAAATTTAGTAATAGGTTCAAATTAATAGGTTTCAACTAATAAAACAGCTGATCATTTTGAAATCTAATTTAATCACATAAAAACGGAACACTTTTTGCTTTTTACCGTTGAACTAGACAATCTAAGAAAATAATCATGGGGAAATTACACTTTTTAATCTTAATCGTAAGTATCATCGCTTTTTCATCTTGTAAAAGCAAACGTTTAGTCAATCAAGCAACAAAATTTGATGACGCCGGATTATATATGGATGCGGCTAATCTTTATTATAGATCATTATCAGCCAATAACAGCAATATTGATGCTAAACTTGGACTTCAACGAACCGGTCAGTTAGTATATGAAGACAAAATAAAATCTTTTAAAACCCAATATAATAACGGCAACACCAAAGATGCTGTTTATGCTTATCTCGAAGCTGATAAATATTACAACATGATATCAGCCGTTGGTGTTAAATTAATTGGTCAGGAAGATCAAATTACCTATTACGAAGAGGTGAAAGATAAATACCTGAGTGAACTATATCAAAATGCCAGCCAGGCTCTAAGTCTGGAAGAATTCAATCAGTCGGAAAACCTGTTCAACGAAATATTAAGTATTGATTCGAATTATAAAGATGCAAAGAGTCAGTGGATCATTGCAAAATATGAACCTATTTACCGACACGGAAATACCTTGTATAACACTCAATTATTCAGAAGTGCCTATCATGATTTTGATTTAGTTAACAGAGGAACAAAAGGATACAAGAACAGTATTGAACTGCAACAAGCAGCTTTAGATAATGCTCGTATAACCATTGCCATTTTACCAATGCAGGTTTATTCGAAGAGTTATCAAACAAATGCAAATTTACTTTTGCAATCAGTTTTTAATGGCATTCAGAATATTCAATCTCCTTTCTACCAGGTTATCGATTCTAAAAGTATACTATCCATTAGAAATTGGGATCAGATAAAGGATGCAGACATGGCAATACAGCTGGCAAAGAAATGGGGACACCAATTTGAAGCTAAAAGTATTCTGGAAACCAATTTGATAAAATTCAATGAACGTCAAGGCAGATTATCAAAAGTTGAAAAGAAAGGTTACTTAAAAAGAACTGTGGAAGTCACTAATACCGCTACTCAACTTAAAGAGAAAAAGGTTATTTATGACAAAGTTCGTTATTTCGAATACAAGCAAAGTAATAGCCTCTTAATGGAGCTTAACTATTCTCTAACCAGAATTGACAAAGATGAATTAGGAGTATCAAATTCATTCTCAGCTAATTTGTCAGATGAAATAAATTATGCACAATTTGAAGGAGATTATAAAAACCTTGTTCCAGGTTATTGGAAGTCAATTTCTAGTGATTCTGATGCCGATAAGATTTACGATGATGGCAATTCAGTAAACAAATTACACGAATTGTTTAAAAATCGAAAGGAGCTTAAATCTATTTCCGATCTAAAAAAAGAAGCATTTGATGCTTGTACTTTACAAATCACAGAAGATATTAACAAGTATCAACCTGAAAACTAACCCTACACCAAAATGCGATTATTATACTTTCTTTTAATCATTGGTTTATTTACTGGCTGTCAATCAAAAAAGAAGCAGGCTGAAATTATTGAAATGTCTAAACCTGGTTGGCTAAAAAGTCGCCCTGTTTCAGAAAACTATTTTTATGGTATTGGAATTACCCCTAAAGTGGGAGGATCTCAATATTATACAAACAGAGCTAAAGATAAGGCATTGGCTGATCTGGCTCAACAGATTAACACCCGGGTTAAAAGTGAAACCAGTTTCATTAAAACTGAGAACAATCAAGGAGTATATGAATATATTCAAAGTAGAATAAACGCTACTTCCAATGAATTTTTAGAAGGTTATGAATTTGTTGATAGCTGGGAAGATGAATCTAATATGTATGCATTTTACCAATTATCAAAATCAGAGTTCTATACGCTAAAAGAAGAAAGAAAAAACAAAGCCATTGAACTTGCATGGTTAAAAATAGGTCAGGCAAACGAGCAGGAAAATAGCTACAACTACGTTGAAGCCATTGAACTTTTCGGATCGGCTATTGATGCATTAAGTGGATTTTTAAACGAGGAAACATCAAAAATATGCAATGGAGAAAAAATTGACCTCTATGAAACTTCCAAAAACGGTATCCTTGAAATCGTAAAGCTTCTTTCTATTAAATGTTCAGAAGTTGAATTAATCGGCCAAAAGGGTTCTGCTATCAATAGTGATGCTTATCTATCTGCCAATTTATTGGACAAAATAGTTACAGGCTTACCAATTAAATTCACATATTCGGGTGGTTACATTATAAATGAAACCATGGAAAGTGATAGTAACGGCAAGGTTCCTATTCCAACATTAAAATACAATAAAAAGGATACAGAAGTATTAACTGTAGAAGTTGACTTTGTCAATCTGGCCAGAAAGGTTAGCAAAAACCTGTTGGTTCGTCAGTTAATAGAAAATCAGAAAAAACAATCGTGCCTCATAGATATTCGATTTAAATAGAAAAAGGCTGTCAATTGGCAGCCTTTTTCATTATATCTATTTGAATACTAATAAGCTTTTAAACTTAAATCAAGACTCTTAATGTGATGGGTCAGTGCTCCTACTGAGATATAATCCACTCCACACTCTGCATAATCTCGCAGTGTATCCATTGTTATACCACCTGAAGATTCTGTTTCGAAACGTCCGGCAATCAATTCAACAGCCTTTCTTGTATTATCTATTGAAAAATTGTCCAGCATAATACGGTGTATACCACCAACACGAAGCACTTCATTTAATTCATCAAAATTACGTACTTCAACCTCAATCTTAAGATTTTTATTTTTTTCTTTAAGATAAATCTGAACTGCTTCAACAGCTTTTTCAATACCTCCGGCAAAATCAATATGATTATCTTTTAGCATAACCATATCATACAACCCCATGCGATGGTTAACACCACCTCCGATCCTGACAGCTTCTTTTTCTAAAATACGCATTCCCGGAGTGGTTTTACGGGTATCCAGAACACGGGTTTTAGTTCCTTCCAGACGTTTAACGTAATCATTTGTGCGTGTTGCTATGCCGCTCATTCGCTGCATAACATTCAAGACTATACGTTCCGCCTGTAAAAGCGACCAAACTTTACCTTCTGCATTCAATACGATATCTCCGGGCTGAATCAAGGATCCGTCTTCAATTAGTTTTTCTATCTTAATCTCGGGATCAATTTTATGAAATATGCTAATTCCGATTTCAACTCCGGCAAGAATTCCCTCTTCCTTAGCAAGCAATTTCATTCTTCCACTTGCCTCTTCTGGTATACATGAGCGTGACGAATGATCACCATCGCCAATATCCTCTTTAACAGCAAGATTTATAAAAGTTTCAATCAATTCATTATTCATCTTGTTTCTCAATTCTAAGTTGGTGAATCAATAATTTCGAATTCTGTACTTTAGTGAGAAATGTAAAACGAAAATGGTTATTTGATGAATCGTAATTACCTATGGCAAAAGAAGCATTTTCTTTTTTGCCTTCATGAATTATATTGAAGTGATCAACAGGATATTCATTAAAGAAATCCTTCATTACCATTTCCGCCTGATTTTTACTATACACCCCTGTTTTAGCTGGTAAAACAAGTTCAATATTTCCGTAAAAATTTTTGGATAATGATTCTGAATCGCCCTTTCGAATCGCATTAACCACATCTGTCGTAATCGCATTATTAGTTTGCGCACCAACATCAGCCATTACCATTAAAGCTGCAACCGAAAGGATAAGATAAGTAAGAATCTTCATATTATGACATTTGGTTTGTGTTCTTACAATCAAAAATCACGCCTTTTCTAACTTTTTCCCAACTAAAATCAAAATTACCCAATTGTTTTTTACGAACACTCACTAACTTTAGCAACAAAAGTATTGAAATAGCATTATTAACCACCAATTTTATTGTATTATTTTACAAGTCGACGGCTAAAACTGCATACGTATGAAAATAGAATTAGTTATGATAGGTAAGACAGATGAAAAATATCTAATCCAGGGAATTGAAAAATACCTGCAACGATTAAAGCACTACATTTCATTTAAAATGACCACCATACCTGATCTAAAAAATACAAAAAATCTTAGCGAGGACCAACAAAAGAAATTAGAAGGAGATCAAATATTATCACAACTTCAACCTGGCGATCAGCTGATTTTACTTGATGAAAACGGGAAAGAATTTAATTCAGTTGGATTCTCCGATTTTATAGAGAAAAAAATGATATCAGGATTAAAACGTTTAGTATTTGTTATTGGTGGTCCGTATGGTTTCTCTGACGAAGTATACAAAAAAGCAAATCAAAAAATTAGCATGTCGCAAATGACTTTTTCTCATCAAATGGTTCGATTATTTTTCACTGAACAGGTTTATAGGGCCATGACTATATTAAAAAATGAACCTTATCATCATCAATAATTCTGTTTTAAAGAGAAATAGCATAGTTTTTGCATACCTTTAAGTTTAATGATGAAAATTTACTTTAATCTAGTTTGATATCAAGCTATATGGCAAGACAAAAACCCCGAATCATCACCTATTTTATAATTGCTGTTTTACTCTTTACTATTGGTAAAGTCACTAATAATGTTTTTGATACAAAATATTCCATACATGAAGATGTTAAGTCTATTCAAAAATTAATACTACAGACTCAGCAATCACTAGAGAAAAACCTTATTACCCTTTCAAAAACAGACGTATCGGATAACAATAGAATTTGGGCATTGATGGATTCGCTATCCAATACAGATAATATTTATTATCTATTTCGAGATTCGGTTCCTATTGGATGGTCTTCATCAAGAATACCGATGAACGGATTCTACACGGAACCTGATCAGTTAAACATTAAAAAATTTGCAAACGGTTGGTATTTATCACAAAGTATACAATCGGGGGAATATGTATGGCTTGCGATCAATTGGATTAAAAAGGAATACAGCTACCAAAACAAATTTTTGTCCAATAGTTACTCCATTCATAACTCCCTCAATTTTGAACCTCGTATTACACTTGATAAATCTGAAAATGAAAATTTACAGATAAAAGATAAAAACGGTAATTATCTTTTCTCTTTGGTTTTTGATTCAAAGGATAAAAATCTACCAAAAATCAGTGTTTTTATTTTTCTTATTAATATCCTTTCATTGATACTTATTCTGGTTGGCACTGATAAACTCTTTAACCTATATAGCAATAACAAAAACAGTAATTACCTTTTTATACCAGCTCTTTTAATCCTGTTTTTAATATACCTTCTCTTTCAACATTACTGTATTCCCGATCCATTTTATCACACAACATTTTTCTCACCATCAACCTTTGCTGTTTCGAAGTGGCTGCCATCATTGGCTAATCTTGAAGTATTTGGTGCATTAATTCTATACTGGAGTTATTGGTTTTACAAATATTTCAAAAAACCGAGAGCCTTAGATCAATTGGAAAGCAATAGAAAAGCCTATTATTTAAGCATTCTTCTAAGTACCTTCTTCATTCTAAGCTATTTCCTCTTTATTAACGACCTGATTTATATGCTTGTACGCAACTCTTCTCAAGCATCTATATTCTTTAACATTGAGGACCTTAACGAAGTATTTGTATTCAAACTATTAATTCTTGCACAATTGTTTTTAGCTTTTGCTTTTGTCTTTGAGAAACTTGTGTCGGTTTATAAAAAGAACTTATCCTATGTTGGCTTTTTCCTGATTAGTTGCTTGAGCTACTTTATAATATGGTTATTGAGTAACATTCTTCATTATGATATTCATCCCAGTAGTCTGGCCTTCTTCCTTTTTTTGGGAGGTATCTTATTCACTACTAAAAGAAATATCCAAAATAAGTTGAATTATGGAACCTTTATTCTGATTGTTTTTCTTATATCAGGATTCAATATTTATCAGTTATATCACTATAACATTGTAAAAGAAGCTACAAACAGGGAATTATTAATTGAAAATTTATCATTTCAATTACTACGCGAAGCAGATCCGGTAGCTGAAATGTATTTATCAGATATCGAATCTAAACTGAAGAAGGATGAAACTCTAAAGGAATTACTTCATAAAAATCATATCAACGAAGATCTCATCTATGATCACTTAAAAAAGAATTATTTCCTTGGATACTGGCAGCGTTACGAAGTTCAGGTAACACCTTGCTGGCCGGGGCTGAATTTAATTATGGAGCATAACGATGAAACAGCCAATTGTTACAACTACTTTCAGGATGTATTAAATTCCTTCGGTGAATTAATACCCAATAGTAAGGTTTTCTATTATCTGGATAATGATAATGGACAAGTATCCTATTTTGGCCGAATGTGTTTCTTCGAAAATGATCCATCATACGAAACAACATTGTTCTTTGAAATTAATTCGAAACCTACCTTCTCAGGTCTTGGTTATCCTGAGTTGTTAACAACAGCACAGGAACAAATAAACTTAAGTAATCTAAGAAATTATTCATATGCCAATTACATTGATGGAAAACTTGTTAAACAAAGCGGAACATTTAACTACCCATCAAAAAATAGTAAATACATGGCAAATGAGGGTGAGAAAATATTTATGACGGAACAAAAGATGTCTCACTTAATTTACAGTCCAAATAAAAACACAACCATCGTTTTAAGTCGCCATCAGGTTCGTACATTTCATATAATGATGGCCTTTTCAACCTTCTTTATCTTATTCTTTGTATTGGCATCAACCATGCTACTTTTTACAAAGTTCAGGAAGAACAGGTACAAATTCTCCTTCTCGATACAGGAGCGTATTCAAATAACATTTGTTAGTCTCTTGGTAAAGATTTTGGTAATTATGGGTGTTAGCTCTGTTTACTACTCTGTTTATCAATTCAAACAAAAAAATAATCTAATGCTATCGCAACGCATTAGATCTGTGTTACAAGAGATGGAACAGAAAATCATCAATGAACCTGAATTAGATGAAGGACTTGAAGATTACCTGGAATATCTGCTTCAAAAATTCTCCAATGTTTTTTATAGTGATATTAACCTATATAAATTAGATGGTCGTTTACTGGCAACCTCACGCCCTGAGCTTTATGACAAAGGATTAACTGGACGAAAAATGGATCCTCATGCATATAAAAAGCTATTTGTTGATAATTATACCGAATATATTCACGAAGAAACCATCGGATCATTATCCTACACTTCGGCATATATTCCGATTTACAATTATGAAAATAAAGTATTAGCCTATTTGAATCTTCCCTACTTTGTTGGTAATAACGAGTTAAAAACTGAAATATCATCGCTGATTGTTGCTGTTGTGAATGCATATCTATTGTTTGTGCTATTTGCCATTGGACTGGCCGTAGTCATTTCGCGAAGAATCACTCATCCTTTGATTTTAATTCAGGATAGAATGGCGCAGATTAAATTGGGACAACAAAACAAAAAAATCGGTTACAAAGGGGAAGATGAGATCGGAAGTCTGGTTAAGGAATACAACCGGATGGTTGATGAATTATCAGAAAGTGCTGAGAAATTAGCCAAATCAGAAAGAGAATCAGCATGGCGTGAAATGGCCAAACAGATTGCTCATGAAATAAAGAATCCACTCACACCAATGAAACTAAGTGTTCAGTATCTTCTTAGGGCTTGGGATGAACAGCAGGATTTTGAATCATATCTTCACCGGGTTTCTAAAACATTAATTGAGCAGATTGATCAATTACATGTTATTGCAAACGAATTTTCGAATTTCGCGAAAATGCCACAAGCCAATCGCCAAAAAGTCAATGTGGCAGATAAATTAGAAAGTGCCCTTTCATTATTCGAAAAGACTGAAAAGGACATCCATTTTCAACTTAATATCGAAGGTGAGGATTTAACTATCTTTGCAGATAATGATCAATTAACGAGTGTCTTTAACAACCTGCTAAAAAATGCAGTGCAGGCAATTCCTAAAGGCAAAAAAGGCAATATCAATATTTCTGTATCGAAAAAAAGTACTAATGTTCATTTAACCTTTTCTGATAATGGCAGGGGAATGGATGATGAGACAAAGAACAAAATCTTCATGCCTAATTTTACAACTAAATCATCAGGTATGGGATTAGGTCTATCGATAGTTAAAAACATTGTAAAAAATAGTGGTGGAGAAATCTGGTTCGAAACAACACCCAATATTGGTACTACTTTTTATGTTGATTTTCCTCTTTATTATGGTTCCTGATCAACAGTAGAAATGACTTTCGTTTCAGACCACTTTTCACCTAAGCGTTGTTCAGCGAATAGGAACAATAGTATTTCGTAGAGGTTAAGAATAGGTATTAGAAAGATAATATTACGAATTAAGGCCTTCTCAGGATATTTTTCCACTGATTCATCATGTGGATTCTTAACCAATTTGATTTTAAATAAGCGACGGCCATAACTTTGTCCTTTTGTAAAAGGCATTGCATCCTTGAAAAGGAAATAAATAAGGCCAAATATCCACCCTATTCGCGGAAATAAGCTTATTCCAATGGCAATTATCAAGTCAATACCAAAAGCAAATAAGCGAGGGTAAAAATTAGCTGTTTTACCAAATTTCATACTTGAGTAATAAAAAAGCCTGTTACTTTATATCATTCATGTGTATAATGTTATTAATAATTGCGTAAACAGTCAAACCAGAAACGGTTTTAATGCCTAATTTACGTGTAATATTTTTTCGATGAGATATTACCGTATGAGTACTGATAAACTCCTTTTCAGCTATTTCTTTATTAGTCAACCCTAAAGCCACGCATTTTAAAATGGACTTTTCTCTTGGGCTTAAGTCTTCCGTTTGATCTTCTTCTTCCTTATTCTTTTTTACTTCAACAACCATTGATTGTAGTTTATCTACTATAGCAGCTTTAGGTTGTAATATCGAAAATTGATTGCCGGAAACATCTTCCGGTAAAGCTGAATACAATAAATATTGAATTATAGTATCCTTACTAATCAATTGTTTGAACTGATCATATTCATCAACATTAAAGATCGAGGCATTAATAAATATAATATCAAAATCTATATCCTTTAATAATACAAAACATTGTTTCGAATTATCAGTGATCTTAACCTGATGAACTTCTCTTAGTTGATTAAGCAACGATGCCAAAGCCGAAGTTACCAGAAAAGACTGATCCGCTATTAAAACAGTAACCATAACGCTAACCTCGGTTTTTTATAATATTATTGAGTAAATTCTCCATTTCCTGAACGCGGGGAAACAAAACACCTTCTTCCATATCTGCATGATCAAGCAAATCACTTTCTAATCGAAAGATATCATAGATAAGGTTATTATATTCACAATTTTCAACAGGAGGAGGAAGATATTTTAGAAGGATATTCTTTAAATCGAACAACTTCTCTTCAATATTATTATGATCCTCCAGATATCGTTGCATTGAGAATGGTTCTTCTCCCAAATTATCAAATTTACCTTGTTCAATCTCTGATACACGCTCTGATAGTTCAATTATATAAGGAAAAACATTTGCTTCTTCCTGTTGAATATGAAGTGTAAATTCTCTTATATATTCACGAAAAAAATTGAGCAAAAGCTCCATATTATTTTCGTTGGGATCTACCTGTTTTTCTAGATTGATTATTTGTCTTTCTATTTCAGGAATACGATAATCAATATAGCACTTATGAGCACTCTTCAGATAATCTATCAACCACGTTACAGGAAAATCTCTAAAATACTCAACTTTGAAATAATCCTTGTCATGAAACGCATTTGCCAGACTAAGAAAGAACTGCAAATCAACACCTCTATCCAAACATACTTCTTTAACCGATTTCTCACGAAATCCCAGGGGAATCCTTAATCGCTGAATAACTGCTAAAAGTTGAATGTCCTTCTGAACAACATCAACCATTTTCATCTCTCCGGTTATATGCATAGAATTATTTTTCCACGAAAATACTCTTTATTTAGAATTCTTACAAATAAGAAACCTTAATAAAACCATTAAACGCAAAAAACCCGTTGCTCTGATTGAACAACGGGTTTCTTCCAAAAAAGGGCGACCCACGATAGCCCACGATAGCTATCGTGGCGTGGCTACTCTCCCACTTCTACAGTGAGAGAAACCTAATTTCTTTTTACAAAAAAAGAGTAACTACTTTACAGTAATTACTCTTCTTAAAAAAGGGCGGCGACCTACTCTCCCACTTCTACGCAGTACCATCGGCGCTGCAGGGCTTAACTTCTCTGTTCGGAATGGGAAGAGGTGGGAC